>NZ_JAYGHA010000010.1:22036-51857 GCF_034931405.1 Anabaena sp. UHCC 0451
ATTGGGGATTGGGAAAAAACCGGAGTGAGAGTTTTTTAATTTTTAATTGGTCTGTCACCTGTCACCTGTCACCTGTCACCTGTCACCTGTCACCTGTCACCTGTCACCTGTCACCTGTCCCCTGTCTCTCTTTTTCCCATTTTTCCAGCAAATCGGGACGACGGGAAGCAGTGCGTTGAATTTGTTGTTGAAAACGCCAACGGGCAATTTCAGCATGATTTCCACTTAGTAGTACATCTGGCACTTTCCAGCCGCGAAAATCAGCTGGACGGGTATACTGGGGAAAATCTAATAACCCCTCCTCAAAACTCTCTGATTTGAGAGATTCCACCTTACCCACAGTTCCTGGGAGGAGACGAACTACACCATTAATTAAAGCCATCGCCGGAATTTCTCCACCAGTGAGAATAAAATCACCTAAAGAGACTTCACGTGTTACCAAATTCAGAACTCTGTCATCTACCCCTTCATAGTGACCACAAATCACCACCAATTGGTCATAATTCGTCGCTAATTCTCGCAGCAAAGGCTGATTTATCGTTTGACCTTGAGGACTCATCAAAATCACCTCTCGGCGCGGTAGAATCGGCAGTGACTCCACAGCCGCAAAAATGGGATCAGGCTTCATCAGCATCCCCACACCACCCCCGTAAGGTTCATCATCAACTTTGTGATGCTTATCAGTGGTAAAATCCCTGGGATTAACCAGATTTACTTCAGCAATCTGTTTGGATAGGGCTTTAGCCAAAAGACCGGAACTGAGAACCGAGCTAAAACAGTCAGGAAAAAGCGTAACTATATCAAAATGCACAGTAATTCGTATTTAATAACACTAAGATGAGATTGGAACATTTAATGTAAATTGTTCATTAAACTAAGTTACCAAAGACTATGGCTATAGCTGGCGTGACAACCTAGTAGTCATAGGCCACACTGCTCTATAAAGAGTGAGAATTTATTTTTCTCCCCATTTTCCACATCTTCCCATCTTTACCCCATTAAGTGTGTCATTGAAGTCAAGGAGAGATAGAAATAGACATAAACTGGAGCAGCAGTATCTAACAAGTACCAGAAATCTTGGCTTTTTGGTGGGAGCAAAAGTTTTTCTAATTACTTAATTTATGTTTAAATATTGTCACAACTAAATTTAAATTAATAATCCCACCAAAGTTAGCAACTTCCAGGATGTATAGAGCCAGCCCCAGAAAAAATAGTGTCAAGACCTGTAAAGCCCTCAAACACAGAGGGTCAACCTAGTAACCAAGCACCATGAAAACCATTCTGGAACAAGTGGATAGGTGAAAAACAAGGCTTTGGCGAAGAGGAGCAGTAACGGACATGATAAAAATGAGGTATCCTGTGCGTTCAAGGAGAAGTTGGAGAGAAGGATTTCGCCGCTCCACACTTATCATTAAGTGTCCTCTCAAAAAGCAAAGGGCGAAAATCAACAGGCTACTAAACCTTGTTAAATTTACACGCCATTCGCCACAAGCCGGGGGACCCGTCCAAGGCTATGGCTCCTGAAGTTGTTGACCAAAGAAACACAATGCAGCAATTACAAGCTAAATCGCTGGAAATGAGGACACCCCAAGCAACTAAAACCGCAGTTCTAGTTATCGGAGGAGCAGAAGACAAAGTTCACGGACGCGAAATCTTGCGGACTTTTGTTGCTCGTGCTGGTGCTAGCAAGGCATATATTACAATTGTTCCATCTGCTTCCCGCGAACCAGCCATCATTGGTGGTCGGTATATTCGCATCTTTGAAGAAATGGGTGCTGAAAAAGTTGAGATTTTAGACATTCGTGAACGAGAACAATGCGAAAACCCTCAAATTAAAGCATCCTTAGAAACCTGTACTGGGGTCTTTTTAACAGGTGGAGACCAATTGCGTCTCTGTGGAGTTCTGTCAGACACACCAGCAATGGATATTATCCGGCAGCGAGTGAGAGCAGGACAACTGACCCTAGCAGGAACAAGTGCGGGAGCAGCCGTGATGGGGCATCACATGATTGCAGGTGGAGGTAGTGGGGAAACGCCAAATCGTTCCCTAGTTGATATGGCAACAGGCTTGGGATTTATTCCCGAAGTCATTGTCGATCAGCACTTTCACAATCGCAATCGGATGGGAAGACTGATCAGTGCGATCGCCGCCCATCCAGATCGCCTTGGCATTGGCATTGATGAAGATACTTGTGCTGTGTTTGAACGTGATGGTTGGTTGCAAGTTATGGGTAAAGGTAGTGTAACAATTGTTGATCCAACAGAACTTACCCATACCAATGAACCCCATGTTAGTGCTAATGAACCCTTAACTGTACATAATTTACGTCTACATATCCTCAGCTATGGAGATCGCTTTCATCTTTATCAACGTACTGTTTTACCCGCTGTGCATAGGATCTCCAGCTGACGAGGTAGAGTATCTGAGGTTACGCTGTGTTGACCGCACATTTATTTTTGGTTGCAAAAAAAATTAGAGAAATACTATCTAAAAAGAAAAAACTGTTTGTCATGAACAGTTTGGCGGTCAATTTCAGTAAGAAACTAGAATTTTGGTTCCGAATCTCCATCTACCTATTCCCATGAGAATCCTCAAGATCCAGACCTTACGCGGCCCAAACTACTGGAGCATTCGACGCCATAAGCTTATCGTCATGCGCCTCGATTTAGAAACCCTTGCTGACACACCCTCAAATCAAATCCCTGGTTTTTACGAAGGATTAGTTGAGGCATTGCCAAGTTTAGAGGGTCACTATTGTTCGCCTGGCTGTCGTGGAGGCTTTTTAATGCGGGTACGAGAAGGCACAATGATGGGCCATATCGTAGAACACGTAGCCTTAGAACTCCAGGAATTAGCTGGAATGCACGTAGGTTTTGGCCGCACCCGTGAGACTGCCACACCTGGCGTTTACCAGGTAGTGATTGAGTACATAAATGAGGAAGCGGGACGTTATGCCGGACGTGCAGCAGTACGGCTATGTCAAAGTATTGTTGATCGGGGCCGTTATCCCAAGGCAGAACTAGATCAAGATATCCAAGACCTCAAAGATTTTTGGCGCGATGCTTCTCTTGGACCTTCCACAGAAGCAATTGTCAAAGAAGCTGAAAAAAGAGGTATTCCTTGGATGCCTTTAGCAGCACGTTTTCTGATTCAACTAGGTTATGGCGTTAATCAGAAGCGAATGCAGGCAACTATGACCGATAACACGGGCATTCTAGGAGTAGAATTAGCTTGTGATAAAGAAGCCACTAAACGCATTCTCGCTGCTAATGGTGTGCCAGTACCCAGAGGCACGGTAATCAACTTCTTGGATGATTTGGAAGAAGCTATCGAACACGTTGGCGGTTATCCTATTGTCATCAAGCCCTCAGATGGTAATCATGGACGGGGTATCACCATTGATATTAGAAGTTGGGATGAAGCTGAAGCAGCCTACGAGGCCGCTAGGCAGGTTTCCCGTTCTATCATTGTGGAACGTTACTACGTCGGGCGTGACCATCGAGTATTAGTGGTAGATGGAAAAGTTGTCGCAGTCGCTGAACGAGTCCCAGCACACGTAGTTGGTAATGGTAGATCCTCCATTGCCGAACTGATTGAGGAAACTAACCAAGACCCAAATCGTGGTGAAGGACATGATAACGTTCTCACCAAAATAGAGCTAGACCGTACCAGCTACCAGCTATTAGAACGGCAAGGTTACACTCTTAAAAGCGTACCTCCCAAGGGAACAATTTGTTCTCTACGGGCAACAGCTAACCTGAGTACAGGTGGAAGTGCTGTAGACCGCACTGACGAAATCCACCCAGAAAACGTTTGGTTAGCTCAACGGGTAGTGAGAATTATCGGTTTAGATATTGCCGGCTTGGATATTGTTACCTCGGATATTAGCCGCCCTCTGAGGGAAATGGATGCTGTCATTGTGGAAGTTAACGCCGCACCTGGTTTCCGAATGCACGTCGCTCCCAGTCAAGGCATTCCCCGTAACGTTGCTGGGGCAGTCATGGATATGCTGTTCCCCAACGAAAAACCCAGTCGCATTCCCATTCTCAGCGTTACAGGTACTAATGGCAAAACTACTACAACTCGTCTGTTAGCACACATTTATAAGCAGACAGGAATTGTTGTAGGTTATACCACAACTGACGGGACATATATCGGTGATTACTTGGTTGAGGCTGGAGACAACACAGGTCCCCAAAGCGCCCATGTTATCCTCCAAGATCCCACAGTAGAGGTGGCTGTATTAGAATCGGCTCGTGGCGGTATTCTCCGTTCTGGTTTAGGTTTTGAGGCTGCTAATATTGGTGTGGTGTTAAACGTAGCCGCAGACCACTTAGGTATCGGTGATATTGACACCATTGAACAATTAGCTAACCTGAAAAGTGTAGTTGCAGAAGCTGTATATCCTGATGGTTATGCGGTACTCAATGCCGATGATCACCGTGTAGCCGCAATGGCAGAAAAAACAAAAGCGAATATTGCCTACTTCACCATGAATCCCGACTCGGAACTGGTGCGAAACCATATCCAAAAGGGAGGAGTGGCAGCAGTATATGAAAATGGCTATCTGTCAATTGTCAAAGGTGATTGGACACACCGGATAGAAAGAGCAGAAAATATCCCCTTGACAATGGGCGGAAAAGCGCCGTTTATGATTGCCAATGCTTTAGCTGCAAGTTTGGCAGCTTTTGTGCAGAATGTCACTATAGAGCAAATCCGTGCTGGTTTAAGAACTTTCCGCGCTTCAGTTAGTCAGACACCAGGACGAATGAATCTGTTTAATTTGGGTAAATACCACGCTTTGGTGGATTATGCCCATAACCCTGCTAGTTATGAAGCTCTGGGATCATTTGTTCGCAACTGGACTACCGGACAACGGATTGGTGTCATTGGTGGACCGGGCGATCGCCGTGATGAAGATTTCGTTACTTTGGGTAAATTATCAGCAGATATCTTTGACTACATTATTGTCAAGGAAGATGATGACACTAGAGGAAGACCACGGGGTTCGGCTTCAGATTTGATTATTCAAGGCATTACCCAAGTTAAGCCTAATTGCCGCTTTGAATCAATCCTGGACGAAACTCAAGCTATTAACAAAGGCTTAGATATGGCTCCCGATGGTAGTTTGGTGGTTATTTTGCCAGAAAGCGTTAATCGGGCGATCAAGTTAATCAAGGTGCGAGGTGTACAGGAAGAGATACAGCCACAAAGTGCGACTACAAGTGTCAGCGATTCCCAAAATGGGGTGGGACCTTCTTCAGTAGTTAATACACTTATTTAGGAGAGTATACCTTGTGTGAAAATGTCCCTCAGACTCATCCATGATTAATTAGGTCTGGGGGTTATATCACGTCCGGTTAAAGACTTGTTATTAAGGTAGTAGGGAAGCAGAGGGGAAAAGTTTATGGCTTACGCCACACTGCGCTATCGGGCTTTCTCCATAAATTTAGGAACTAAATTAGCCGGACTTGATATTAATATTAATTAATGTTGGTTATGTTGGTTAAAAAAATAATCACCTGAAATCGAAAACCAACTGACTCAAAATTCTGTAATAAAAATGCACCGAATATATATAGATAGCTTTAAAACTAAAAAGTCACCCATTCCGCCGTCGGAATGGGTGACTTTATTTTTAGCAGAAATTATGGGATTGGCAGATAATTAGTAGCGGTTGCGACCACCGCCGCCACCACCGCCATAACCACCACCGCCGCCGCCGCCATAACCACCGCGACCGCCGCCGCCACCGCCACGGTCTTCTTTAGGTTTGGCCTTATTAACCTTCAAATCACGACCCATCCATTCTGCACCATCAAGTGCTTCAATGGCTGCTGTTTCTTCTTCTTCTGTACCCATTTCTACAAAGGCGAAACCGCGTACACGTCCTGTTTCACGGTCAGTAGGAATTTGAACACGTTTCACAGTACCGTATTCTGCGAATACAGCACTTAAAGCATCCTGAGTAACTTCGTAAGAAAGATTACCTACGTAAACTGACATATTATGTCTCCAAAATCACGGGTTTGTAGAGATTTAGATTTCGGAGAGCAGTCTGTAAATACCACAAGTAAAAAGCCTGTCAATACTAACAACAAAACACTAATCGCCGAATTAATTCTCTCCCCTATCATGACATACAAATCAAGTTTTTGGGGTAATACTTGAGAAAATTTTTATAAATTTTCTCAAAAGCCTTGTCAGCCTTTGGGAACAGGGTACTGGCAAGTATCTCAAGCTGATAACTGAGGGATAAAAGACACCTACTAACCCAACAACGAACCCAACAACGAGCCACTAAGCCTCAATTCGTTTTTCTAGATATTGACCAATCATTAACTGCTCACCAGCACGGGAAATAATGGTTTGTCTGGTACGGTATTTATTACCAATGAGTTTGATTTCTTCCTCAAATACCGAATTATTGTACTCAGTTCGCAAACATAAAGCATTTGGATGGGAAAAATAATATTCAGCCGTGACTGGTTTAGTTGTTGCAAAACCGCGATCGCGATACAAAATATTTCCCAAAGCACCAAACACCGTCACACCACTTGCTTCTTTTTTGGCGTTGTGTAAATTTGTACTTTCCCAAGTAACTTTTGCGCCACAGGTCAAACTCCCTAAATCCAGCAAATCATGTAACTGAGCCAAATTTTGCAATTCATCATCCCCCCGTTCCAAAAACTGGATAGTAATAATACTTACCATCTCCTTCGTTTCTCCTTGGGGTAGAGTATAATAGCGCCGTTCAGAGCGCCATTGCCCTACTGAAGCTTGGAAAAATTCGGCAATTTGCTGTTCATCAGCAGTTTGGGCGATTTTGAGCAGTGATGTCACTTGTTACCTTCCTCACCTAAAAGTCAATTGCTGTGGTGGCTGTACCTATTTTGCTTCATCTATGACCACGACCAGGCGAAGACCCGATTTACCCCATAGTGGTCACAAAAGCAATATTTCTTTAATATTCTTAATATATACACAAAAATTAGTAAAATACCAGTCTGCAAGGCACATTTTGGATGATGGCTAGGTACGAGAAGAACTTAATCTAGCTCTGAGCAACTAAAACATGACCTATTTCCTATTACCTATTGCTGGCATAATCTTTATACTAACTTTAGAATCTTTGAGATTCTCAGCAATTATATACATCAATATCCACAGGATATGGTGATAATTCTGCCAATTTAATTTAGTAATTTAGTAAAAAAAGTAATTTGGAATACATAAATAAATAGCTGAATTTTGATTGCTATTTTTCGTTATCAATATCTATTCCAAATTATTGGCTAATGAATGGCTGTATGAGTGCAAAGACTGCCCAATTGGAGAAAAATTCATGGTTTTGGACGTAAATAAGTCACAAAAACAGGTGAAAACATCAACTCCTATAGTTGTTAGCCCAGTGATGAATAAGCATAATTTATTCATGTTCTGGATGCTGTTACTGGCATTACTAACAGCCAGCTGTGGTTCATTACCAAAAGAATCAGCTGAAGCCCAATCAAGGCGGACTGGTGGTGGAGAAAGAGGTAATAGTGAAACATCTGTGGATGCAGCGATCGCTCGGACAAACCAATTACGTCCCCCAGCAGATTATATAGGTAACACCACCCCATATCGGACAGTATCAGTGCGATCGCAAGTAGAAGGAAGATTAATCGCCTTAAATTTAGATGTGGGAGATACAGTCAAACGGGGACAAATCATCAGTCAGTTAGATGATGTTTTGTTAATGACAGCCTCACAGCAAGCTGAAGCCGAATTAGCAACCAGTCAATCAGAAGTAGCTAGGGCGATGACACAAGTAAGTAATGCTCAAGCAGAAGTGGAAAAAGCAAAGCTAGAAGTCATCCAAGCTCAATCAGATTCGCAAAGACAGCAAAAATTAGTCAAAGAAGGAGCAATTTCCCAACAAGCTGCCCAACAAGCGCGAACCAAAGCTCAAACCACCCAACAAGCCCTAAAAGCAACAATTGAACAAGTCCGTACAGAAAAACAAGCCGTAGCAGCCGCTCAAGGTAGAGTATTCGCCCAGCAAGCCGTAGTTAAAGCCGCCAAAGAACGCCGTTCCTACTCCCGCTTAATATCTCCCATCACCGGCGTAGTTATAGAAAAAGTCACAGAACCAGGAAATCTCCTACAACCAGGAAGCGAAGTCTTAAAAATTGCTGACTTCAGTCGGATTAAAGTTGTAGTCCAAGTTTCCGAATTAGAACTAGCAAAAATTCAGGTAGGACAATCTGTACAAGTACGTTTAGATGCCTTTCCAGATCAAACAATTATTGGTAGAGTAGCGCGTATTTCTCCCACTGCTGATGCTACAGCCCGTTTAATACCTATAGAAGTAGTTATTCCTAACAGTAATGGAAAAATTGGTAGTGGACTACTAGCGCGAGTCAATTTTACGACCCAAACACCACAGCGTGTCGTCATATCACAAACAGCAATTAATAGCAATGAGAAGCAAATACAAGCAGAAACCAACAATGGCACAATTTTTATTGTCCAAGACACTGACGGTAAACCCAAGGTAAAAGAACGATCTGTAACTTTAGGGAAAAAAGCTGACGGTAATGTAGAAATCCTCTCTGGCTTACAACCAGGAGAACGTTATGTTGTTCGTAGTAGTAAATCTTTAAAAGATGGTGAAATTGTGAAGTTATCAATTTTGTCAGAAAAAGATTTAAACGAACCAAAAAACTTGAAAAAGACACAAACAAAGAATTTTTAGGTTGTGTTAGTAATAGCTAATTTATCAACAGCAGTTTTAATTTTGAATTGGTAAAGATGCAAACAACAAATAACAACGGCTTTAGTATCAGCGCCATTTCCATCCGTCAGCATATTGGTACTTTAATGCTGACTTTAGCTGTAATTGTCATCGGTGTATTTTTCATTATTCGTTTACCTGTGGATTTACTTCCATCCATTACTTATCCCCGGATTGGTGTACGCATAGAAGCACCGGGAATTTCTCCAGAAGTAGCAGTTGATGAAGTCACTAAACGCCTAGAAGAATCTTTTTCAGCTACAGAAGGTGTCGTGCAAGTTTTTTCCCAGACCCGTGAAGGCCAGATCAGTTTAGATTTATATTTTCAACCAGGAGGAAATATTGACCAAGCCCTCAACGATGCAACAGCAACTTATAACCGAGCTAGAAATAGATTACCAGACACCATAGAAGAAGCACGGTTATTTAAATTTGATCCTTCTCAGTTACCTGTTTATGAATTTGCTATTACTTCACCTACTCTGAAAAATGTTGATTTGCGCGTTTTTGCCCAAGAAGAATTAGCCCGTGAATTGGGCGTAGTTCCGGGAGTGGCAGTAGTAGACGTATCAGGAGGAGTCAAAGAAGAAGTTAGAGTTAATATTGATTTAGATCGTCTCCAATCCATTGGTGTTGGTTTAACTGATGTGTTAAATGAACTGCAAAACCGCAACCAAGATATCTCTGGAGGCAGGATTTTAGGACCCAATTCTGAACCATTAACCCGGACTGTGGGACGTTTCCAAAATGCCGAGGAAATTAACAACATTTCCTTTGAAGTTTCTGCACCTAATTCTCCTATCAAAAACCGTGTTTATTTGCGTGACTTTGCCCAAGTTATTGATGGTTCTGAAAAACAACGAGTCTATGTTTTACTCGATGGTCAAGAAGCAGTAAAAGTCAGTATTCAAAAACAGCCAGATGCTAATACTGTTAATGTTGTTGATGGAGTCAAAAAAAGGTTAAAAGAACTTAAAGAAGCTGGAGTAATTCCGGCAGAAGCGACATTTACATCTACCTTGGATGAATCAATATTTATTCGTAATTCTCTAGCAAATGTTACTTTGTCTGGGTTGATTGGTTCAGGTTTAGCCGCTATAGCCGTGCTGCTATTTCTTGGTTCTCTCCGCCAAACTTTCATTATTGTCCTATCTATTCCTTTGGCATCTTTAGCGGCTATCATTCTCATGGGAATATTTGGACTATCCCTGAATATTTTCAGCTTAGGTGGTTTAGCTTTAGGCGTGGGAATTGTGGTTGATAATTCCATTGTTATGTTAGAAAATATTGCCGAGGGAATTAATCAATCAAAATCACAAAATCAAACATCAAAATTATCACCTGAGTTAATTATTCAACAAGCAGCACAAAGCAGTCAGGAAGTTGAATCAGCTTTACTTGCTTCTACCAGTACAAACTTAGTAGCAGTATTACCATTTTTGCTGATTGGCGGTTTTATCTCATTACTATTTAATGAGTTAATTCTCACCATCAGCTTTTCGGTAGCAGCTTCAATTTTAATTGCTGTTACTGTTGTCCCCATGTTGACATCACGGTTATTAGCCTTACCAATTCCTATTTCTCTAACTAATTTTTGGTTTTTCCAGGAATTTAATCGCCGGTTTGAAGCAGCTACAAGATTATATGGCAGTTTTTTAGCTGGAATATTACGTTGGCGGTTATTAACAATTGCGATCGCCATTATCCTATTAGGTGGCGGTAGTTATTGGATAGCACCTCAGCTTCCCCAAGAAATTCTCCCCAGCATTAACACCGGACAAGTTAGCTTATTTGCTCAATTTCCCCCCGGTACACCTTTAGAAACTAACCAGAAAGTGATGAAGACTGTAGATGATATTCTCCGTCAGCAACCAGAAACAGAATATGTCTTTTCTACAATTGGTGGTTTTCTCTTTGGTGGTAATAGTACCTCTAATTCCTTGCGAAGTTCTAGCACTATCACCCTCAAACCAAATACAGATATAGAAACTTATGTTGAGCGTGTTACCCAAGAATTTAGCAAGCTAAATTTAGTAGATATTCGTCTGCGTTTAAGTCCTGGAAGAGTGCGGGGCTTAATTCTCAGCAACTCCCCCATCCGTGGTGCTGATGTTGATATCATGCTGCAAGGAAATGACTCAGATACTTTAGAAAAAGCAGGAAATGAACTATTAACAACATTAGAAGAAAAAGTCACCTTAGTGAGATTTCGCCCTGACGCAGATCCACGACAAACAGAAATTCAGATTTTACCTGACTGGGAACGAGTTGCTAATGTGGGTTTGACTACTAAAGATATTGGCGAAACAATTCAAACTGCAATTACAGGTAGCATACCCACACAAATACAACGTAATAATCGTTTAGTCGATGTGCGAGTTGAGTTAAACGAAGCTGCCATCCAAACAGTTTCTCAGTTAGAGAGATTACCTTTATTTTCTGAAGGTAATCAACAAATTCGCTTGAGTGATGTAGCGACAATTGCTGAAGGTAAAGCACCAGGAGAAATTCAACGTATTAACCAGCGTCAAGTCTTTTTAATTGGTGGTAATTTGGCAGAAGGAGCAAGTCTTGGTCAAGCCTTAGATCAAGTAGATGAAGTTCTTAAAAATGTCAATTTTCCTGAAGGTGTCAGTCGCTTACCTAGTACAACAGCAGAATCAAATAAACAACTCCAAAGCTCACTACAAATTTTAGGAGGTTTGGCAATATTTTTAGTCTTTGTGGTGATGGCTGTACAATACAATTCTCTTGTTGATCCTTTAGTAATATTACTAACAATTCCTCTGGCTTTAGCTGGGGGGATTTTTGGACTTTATATTACTGAAACTGCCATTGGTGCAACAGTCGTTGTCGGTGCAGTTTTATTAGTAGGTATTGTGGTGAATAACGCCATTATTATGGTGGAATTAGCTAATCAAATTCGGGAACGAGAACAAATTGACCGTCGCACAGCTATTTTAAAAGCAGCACCTCAACGTTTACGCCCCATTTTAATGACAACAATTACTACAGTTTTAGGGATGTTTCCCTTGGCTTTAGGAATTGGGGAAGGATCAGAGTTTCTTCAACCTTTGGGTGTGGTAGTCTTTTCTGGGTTGTCTTTAGCAACACTGCTAACTCTGTTTATTATTCCCTGTTTTTATACTCTGCTGCACGATGTAATTGGTGGACGTTGGGCAAAACCTGTAGTGATCAAATTTCGGATCTGGAAGAAAAATTTTAACAAAGCATAATATAGCAGGAGGCAGAAGGTAGGAGGCAAAAGTTAATATTCTTCCCCTGCTTCCCCTACCTCCCCTGCTTTCTTCCCAGTCCCCAGTCACCAGTCCCCTATCACTAACTCTTGATACACTGCTAAAGTTTCCTGATGCACACGGGCAATATTTAACCGTTCTAGATTTTCTTGGGCGCGATATTTCCACTCTTTTAATGTATCTGGTTTACTTAATAAATTCCCTAATGCTTCAGCTAAAGTTTGACTATCTTTAGCTGGAACTAAAACCCCAGCTTGTCCATTATCCAATGCTTCTGGAATACCGTCTACCCGTGTAGCGACAATAGCAGCGCCGGCTTCCCTAGCTTCAGAAATTACTAAAGGACAAGGATCACGGTGAGAAGCAAGAACAAAAATATCACAAGCTAGTAAATAACGTTGTGGTTCGGGTTGGAAACCTTCAAAATGGATACGATTACTGACAGAAGTTGCTTTTGCTTGTGCTGCAAATATCTCTTTATCTGGACCATTTCCCACTAGATAAAGATGTGCCGTGGGAAAGTCTAAAGCAATTTTTTCAAAAGCAGTAATTAACTCAGTTATACCTTTACGTTTATACATTCCTGCTACAGTAGCGATCGCTGGATGTTGTAATTTTAAAGGTTGATAATCGGAAATTCTTTGCGTGCGGGGACTCCCCAATGTTCCATTACCTACTACCCGCAATTTATTCTCTGGTATACCACGTCGTACCATGGAAATTTGTACAGCTTTACTAACAGCAATTACCCTTTGAGCTAAACCCATCAATAAACTAGAACGCTGAAATTCATTATGTACCGTGGAAACTAAAGCATACTTATTTCTGAATCTCAAGATACTTGCTAAAACTATCCCCGTCATCATGTGAGCATGAACAATATCTGGTTGGAATTCTTGCACAATTGCTCGATAAATCACCGCTGCTTTAATAATATTTATTGGCTGGCGATTCTGATCTAATTTGTAGTGTTTAACACCAAAGCTATTTAGTAATTTTTCATATTCTCCTCCACCAGAAATTACTGCTACATCATAGCCAGTTTTTGCCTGTAAGCAAGCCAAGTCCACAGCCACATTAACAATTCCATTTCCAATTTTCTGAACATGATTCAATATATGTATAATCCGCATGATTTTAAAAAATGTTCAAATTTTACAGTTATTTACATTAATGGAAACAGCAAGAACCGTAAACACAATAGAATCAAAGTAAATACAGTAGAATCTAGAATCAAGAATTCAGAAATTATGCAACCACAATATCCTATTGAGACTATTTATATCCTTAACTCTCTCTTATTCATAAGTTTTATGTTATGAAATAAATAGCTATATTTCTGCTCAATCATATACAGCATTATAATTTTTTTTATATTTCCACAGAAATATCTTTTGATGATATTTAAATTTTTATGGATGTTTAAAAAATATTTCTCTATAATTTTTATTAGATTTTTTCTTATACTTCTTGTCTATGTTAGGAATATTAGACCTCTCGCAAAAACTCTGTACAAATTAATTCTCTACAATCCTTTTACATCTGGCATACTTACACAAGTAGTTATGGACACTCTGCTCCATCAGTAATTAAACTATAGTTATCAGTCAAAATTAATTTGTGTCTTGGATACACCAAATCTCTTGGCGATAAGTAGTTACAATAGCATCCGGTAAGCGTAAAGCGAGCGTGTCTTTAGACCTGAGAGTGTCAAAGTCAACATATACCCAGGTAATAATCCTAAATTACTGCATTCTCTAAATAAAAAATCAAAAATATCAAATATATATAGACTGTCAGGCAGTTATAGATTTATGATTGATGATCGTGGGTTTTTTTCAAAAAATATCTAGATTATGAACGCTCAAGAAATTATTCGTTCTATTGAAGCGGAATACATCAAATCCGATCTACCTCAAATCTATGTAGGTGATACAGTACGGGTAGGAGTCAAAATTAAAGAAGGCGAAAAATACCGCGTCCAACCTTATGAAGGAGTGGTAATCGGGATGCGAAATGGCGGCATCAACGAAACAATTACCGTTCGCCGAGTTTTTCAAGGTGTAGGTGTTGAACGAGTGTTTTTACTGCACTCACCCAGGATTGATAACATCAAAATCCTGCGTCGTGGTAAGGTAAGACGCGCTAAACTATATTATCTACGCCAGCTATCTGGTAAGGCTACCCGGATTAAACAACGGTTTGACCGCGCCCTGTAATTTACCTGCTGCTAAGAGCTAGTCCTACGCTGACAATTTTCTAGACAAAGCTATACTTATGTTTACAAAAATCAATATAGTGTTGTCTAGGTTTTATATAGCAGCAAGAATCTTCAGCTAAAAGCGGCTTCTGCCGCTGATTTGCTTTTTCTAAAGAATTAAGTTACAATAAAAAAGGAATTGTGTTAAACTAAAAAAGTTCAGCGCAATCCCTGAAACAAAAACAGCTTGTGCGCTCTTAGTTCAGTTGGTAGAACGCAGGTCTCCAAAACCTGATGTCGGGGGTTCAAGTCCTCCAGGGCGCGCTCAAAAGCAAAAAATATAGCCCGAAACAAAAACGCATCTGTTAAAATAGCAGCCAGCGTTGATTATTTCGGGTATAATTATTTTTTACTGACAGCTTTTTTTGTTTACATCAAATGGGTCAAAGCTGTAAACCTTGGTGCAAAATAACAAGGTGAAGCAATGTAAGAAACGGGGGGTATGACGACCGTGGCCAAAAAAAACGAAGCAGAAATGCCAGAAACCGGAAATGGGTTTAGCTTAAACAACTTCTTCCAAGGCACAAAAGAAGAACTTGACAAAGTAGTTTGGCCTAGTCGGAAGCAGTTGGTGAGTGAATCAGCAGCTGTGTTATTAATGGTGACACTCTCCGCATCTTTGATATATTTGGTCGATGGATTGTTTGCTTGGGCAGCAAAACAGGTATTCTGATGACTTTTGCAACAGACGAACCACGGGATGCTTTGCAGTCAGAGGAAGCACTAGAAGCAGCGCACAAAGAAGCACGCTGGTATGCGGTGCAAGTAGCTTCTGGCTGTGAAAAGCGCGTGAAAACAAACTTAGAGCAGCGCATCCAAACTTTTGATGTAGCTGACAAAATCATCCAGGTAGAAATTCCCCACACCCCGGCGGTGAAAATCCGTAAAGATGGCAGTCGCCAGCACACAGAGGAAAAAGTTTTTCCAGGATATGTGTTAGTGCGGATGATGCTGAGTGATGATACCTGGCAGGTGGTACGGAACACTACCCATGTAATTAACTTTGTGGGAGCCGAACAAAAACGTGGCAGCGGCCGAGGTCGTGGTCACGTCAAGCCAGTACCCCTGAGTAACTCAGAAGTAGAACGTATATTCAAACAAACGACAGAACAAGAGCCAGTAGTCAAAATTGATATGGCTACAGGTGATAAGATAATGGTGCTTTCGGGTCCGTTCAAGGATTTTGAGGGCGAGGTGATTGAAGTTTCGCCAGAACGGAGTAAACTAAAAGCTCTACTCTCGATTTTCGGACGAGATACACCAGTAGAATTGGAATTTAATCAGGTAGAAAAACAGAGCTAAATCCAAATGGCGAAGAAAGTAGTAGCGGTCATTAAATTGGCCTTGAACGCTGGAAAAGCCAACCCAGCACCGCCAGTAGGACCCGCACTGGGTCAGCATGGCGTTAACATCATGATGTTCTGCAAAGAGTACAACGCCAAGACAGCAGACCAAGCTGGAATGGTGATACCTGTAGAAATTTCGGTGTTTGAAGACCGGAGTTTTACATTTGTACTTAAAACACCCCCAGCATCAGTATTGATTCGCAAGGCAGCGAAAATTGAAAGAGGTTCTAATGAACCCAACAAAAAGAAAGTTGGGAGCATTACCAGAGCGCAGTTAAGAGAAATTGCCCAAACCAAACTTCCTGATCTCAACGCTAACGACATTGACGCAGCGATGAACATTGTGGAAGGAACAGCCAAGAATATGGGCGTAACAGTTGCGGATTAATAGGTGACAGGGAACAGGTGACAGTAGATAAGAAAAATTAAAACTGATAACTGGCAACTGAACCATAACAAAATCCAAAATCTAAAATCCAAAATCTAAAATGTATCGGGGGAGAGGTGAGAAACTTCGAGATTACCCCAGGAGAGAAAAATGGGAAAGAAAATATCACGCCGTTTACAGGCGTTGCAAGACAAAGTAGAAGATAGGGACTACACACCTTTAGAAGCTCTGGCTCTGTTAAAAGAGACAGCAACAGCTAAATTCGCAGAAGCCGCAGAAGCACATATCCGGCTAGGAATTGACCCCAAGTATACAGACCAACAACTGCGGACAACGGTAGCACTGCCTAAAGGTACAGGGCAAATAGTCCGGGTAGCAGTGATTGCTAGAGGGGAAAAGGTAACAGAAGCCACTAATGCTGGTGCGGATATCGCTGGTTCAGAAGAACTGATTGACGATATTCAAAAAGGCATGATGGACTTCGACAAGCTCATTGCTACTCCCGATGTGATGCCACAGGTAGCAAAGCTGGGTAAATTGCTTGGTCCTCGTGGTTTGATGCCATCACCCAAAGGTGGTACAGTCACATTTGATGTTGCTAGTGCGATCGCAGAATTCAAAGCTGGTAAATTAGAATTCCGTGCTGATCGGACTGGTATTGTCCATGTTATGTTTGGTAAGGCATCATTTACCCCTGAAGATTTGTTAGTCAATCTCAAAGCACTGCAAGAGACAATAGACCGTAACCGCCCTTCAGGGGCTAAAGGGCGTTATTGGCGTACATTATACATCTCTGCTACTATGGGTCCTTCCATCAGAATTGATGTCAGCGCCCTCAGAGATTTAAAACTCAATGAAGCTGCATAATTAGGTAATAGGTAATGGGTAATTGGTAATAGAAGAATATCAACTAATTACCAATAACCAATGACTAACTGCCAATGACCAAAATTAAATAAAGCCGGAGACAGCAGGTGCTAATAGCTTAAAACCCTGCCGAGGTTGTAATTTTAAATGACTGAAGTTTACTCAACAAAAGTGTGAGAACTAAAGCATTAAAAGTACCACTGTGAAACCCCGGCTAAGGTAGCTGGGGTTAATTGTTTTCGGCTGTTCAGAAGCAAGGTGACTGGGAACTGGGGACTGGGAAAATTAAACTTTTGCCTTTTGCCTTTTCCCACTTACCACTAATAAGATTTTGCCCTTGGAGGTGAAAAGATAATGGGTCGAACGTTAGAGAACAAGAAAGAGATAGTAGCTGACCTGAAAGGAACTTTGAATGACTCAACTTTGGCACTGGTAATTGATTACCAAGGTCTAACAGTTGCTGAAATCTCTGATTTAAGGCGGCGTTTGCGTCCTAGTGGCACTGTTTGTAAGGTGACAAAAAACACCTTTATGGGCATTGCTATTCAGGAAGATGAAAAATGGCAGCCAATGTCAGAACTGCTCAAAGGTGCTTCTGCCTTTTTGCTAGTTAAAGAAGATTTCTCTTCAGCAATTAAGGCGTACCAAGAATTTCAAAAAACCTCCAAGAAGACAGAACTTCGTGGCGGCGTTATGGATGGTCGCCTGTTGAAAGAAGCGGATGTCAAAGCACTAGGAGACTTGCCATCTAAGGAACAACTCATGGCGCAAATTGCTGGAGCTATCAACGCTTTGGCTACCAAAATTGCTGTGGGTATCAACGAAGTTCCCAGTTCTTTGGCTCGCGGTATTCAGGCTGTCGCTGATAAAGACAAAGACGATAGTGCTGAAACTGCTGCTGAATAAAACTTTTTCATTAGTTGAATGCTGTTAGTCAAAACTAATAACTAATGACTAATGAATAACTGACAAAAAACAAATCAAAATTTTTTAGGAGTATATCCATGTCTGCTGCAACCGAACAAATTTTAGAACAGTTGAAATCTTTGACCTTGTTGGAAGCATCTGAATTAGTTAAGCAAATTGAAGAAGCTTTTGGTGTAAGTGCTGCTCCTGCTGCTGGTGGGATGATGATGATGGCTGCTCCTGGTGCTGCTGCTGCTGAAGTAGTGGAAGAAAAGACCGAATTTGATGCCATTCTCGAATCTGTACCTGCTGATAAGAAGATTGCAGTTCTGAAGATTGTCCGTGAAATCACAGGTTTAGGTCTGAAAGAAGCTAAAGACTTGGTAGAAGCTGCTCCCAAGCCTATTAAGGAAGGTGTGGCTAAGGATGCTGCTGAAGACATCAAGAAGCGCGTCACCGAAGCTGGTGGTGTAGTAAGTATCAAGTAATTCGTAATTGATAATTCGTAATTCGTAATTTAAGAACATAATTAGGAATTAGGAATTATTAGTTAGTTAATTAAGGAGTCTTAAAAAGACTCCTTTTTTAATTTTTAATTTTGATTTATTCAACATTGTTTAGCACTAGCAGGATTGACAAAATCATGTAAATCTGCATCCCAAATACTGATGTAGATAAAATCGCAGTTTTGCCGGACTATTTGACCTTTTATTGAACCTTGACTAAATTTAAAATTGTCTGTTTGACGCTGTTGAATTTGTTGCAGTCCTTGTTTAATTTCTGCTGTGGCTTGTCCATTTAATAAATTATTTAAGGTTGTTTGCATAACTTGATTATCTACAGATGAGGCAAAAGCTACTTCAGTTTGCCGCAGTCTGCCTGTATCACGGTCAAATAAATAACCTAAATCTATTTGATTTGGTACTAATTTATAAGTAATAGCACGAGTATTAGGCCATAAACCCCTTAAATCTTTTTTTCGTTTACCTAGTGCTGCTTCTACAATATTTCTTGATGTACCTGTAGGAAATGCTGGTACATTTTGCCTGATATTAGTAACTAGCTGATTAGATAATTCTTTCTTTTTCTTACCGGGTTTTTTCTTGTCGTCGGCAAATATTTCAGGCGTGGGAACTACTTCTGGCTGGGGTTGTTCTTGTTGTATTTCCGCTTCGGGTGTGGGTGTGACTATGGGAATAGGAGTATCTTCAATTATGGTTTCATTCGTTGGCGGTGGTGCCAATACTGGGGAGGAATTGTTTTCTGGGATAGGATTAGAAATAATTTCTTGTTGACTAGGGGGAATTGGTTCAACTACTGGTGTTGGGGAAACTTCTTCTGCAATGGGAGAATTTGTAGGTAAAACAGGGGGAGTCTGTGGTTCTGTTGTCACAGTGGAATTGGTGGATACAGAGACTGTAGGTTGTGGCTGACGGTTGGAAACTGTGACTGCACCAATTAAAATACCTATGACTACACCACCAACAATCACAGCGGGTTTTTGCCAATTAGCAGGATTGTTAATTTCTCTGATAACGGGAGTTTTTGCGGGTGAATATATTGGCTGAGTGTGACTTGTAGCACGAGGAGGACTAAGGCTAATTGTGGCGCTGGTGGTGGGAGAATGGGACTGAATGTGATTATTATGACCAGATTTTAAAGCATAGAGCATTTTACTGGCTGTGGTGTAGCGATCGCTCGGACGTGGTTCAATTGATTGAGTGAGTATATTCAACATTTCTGGAGATATACCAGAAGCGTATTGTTGCCAAAGTATTTGCCCTGTTTGGGGGTGAGTTTCTAATTGTTGGGGTTGTTTACCTGTGAGTAGATAAATTGCTGTTAAGCCTAAACTATAGATATCAGTAGCATAAACCGGACGACCGATCGCTTGCTCACTGGGCATATACCCTGGTGTACCTATAACTATTGATTGTATGGGATTTCCCGAAGGATTGATGACGGTACGGATGGTTTCTTTAACTGCACCGAAATCAATTAAAACTGGTTTGTTATCGTGGGAGCGGAGGATGATATTATCTGGTTTTATATCTCGATGAATGATGCCTTTGCTGTGGACATAATCTAAAACTGGCAGCAAACTTAACAGAATTTCTCTAACAATAGTTTCGTTTAATTTGCCTTTGGATTGAATAATATTGGTGAGGGTTTGGCCTTCAATCCATTCTTGAACTAGGTAAAATTTACCATTTTCGGGAAAATAAGCGTAAAGTTTGGGAATTTGATCACTGGTTTCCCCTAAGTTTTCCAAGATAGCGGCTTCTCTTTCAAACCGTTGTTGAATTAGTTTAGAGGTTTGTGGATCATTGTTAATCGGTTTGAGTTCTTTAATAACAAAGCGACGACGGGAAGGTAAATGGATGTCTTCTGCGAGAGAGGTTTCTCCAAACCCACCTGCACCGAGTACCTGAATAACTTGATAGCGGTTGTTTAGCAGTTTTGTAGTCATGCAACGTTACACGCGAGATCCTTTCCCAATGTATATCAGATACTCTAACGATTTAGCGATGGGATGTTTCCTTGTTTTCAGCAATTTTTAGGTAAAGGAGCTACATGGGGTTTTGGTTTCACGCAAAGTTGCAAAGAAGCAAAGGAAGGAGGAAAGATATTATTCAGCTTTCTCCGGGTGCGTCGATAATCCCAATTGTGATGAATTTAGATTCTGTCATGATGATTAAGGGTTAGAATTTGTCATTCTATCAAAAACAAATTTAGACATTTCTGGAAAAATTGTTCTGCTTTTACCATAGGCTGGATCATCACCAAATATTACCAGGATGTAACGAGTTTTACCATCTGGTGTGACTACATAAGCTACTTCTTGCCGAGAACTGGTTGTCCAACCTGCTTTGGATGCAAATTCAACTTTTTCGTTAGCTAAACCTTCACCGAAAAAGTTATCTACTGGATTAAATATATCTGGATTGGGTGGATTGAAGTCCCAAGCTTCTCGACGTAAATCTCTTGTTAGTAAACCCAACATTTTTTGACTATATTCTTGTCCTATTGCTTGTCCTGTGAGAATTTCATACATTAGCCTTGCTGCATGGTATGTTGTGATTTTATTCCTAATTGGCTTTTGGGGATTATCTCCACGTATTTGTAAATCTGTCCCTTGTGGTTCGTTAATTTTTAAGTCAGGAATAGGAAATGTTTTTTGGTTAATATTAATGTCCTGATAGTTAGCTTTCTTAAAAAATAGATTAACACTTTCACGCTGTTTCTTCCATTGTGCAAATCCATCTTTACTTAATTTTTCTGGTAAAGATTGAGCCTTAGTAATACGATCTATAATTCGACTACTTGCATTATTATCTGACTGGAGAATCATTTCGTTTAAATCAGCATCTAGTTGAGGATCTGGTAGAATTAAACCTGAATTAATTTGAGCTTCTAAAGCTACCATCCAAAACAATTTTGCAACACTAGCAGGATAACGAGGTGTTTTTTGTTTGTATCCAGATATAGTTTTTTTATTGACATCTATTAAGGTAATTGATAAGTTTTCTACTGGTAAATTTTTATTGTTAGCTAATTTAGTTAAATCTTGGATAATTATTTCTAATTTTTTGCTTTCCTGAAGATTAGGGGGATTAATGACATTATAAATAAGTGGTACATAAGTTTCTGATGATAAATTATAACCTTGAGTGTTTGGTGAAATAGGATTTCCATCAATGGAAATATTTTTTTCTGGTACAGATAAACTTGGTAATGTTGGAGATTTAGATGGTTGTTGGGTATTTTTTATGGTTTGATCATTATTACGATTATTAAATAATGTACTAATCCCAAATAATATTAGTATGGACAGCACAACTAAAGATGTAAGTCCATAAAATTGCCACTCAGATAGTTGAGTAAATCGAGATTTACGAATAATTTTCCTGTAACCTGATGAGTTGATATGTTGTTGGTTAGATTGATTATTTTTGATTATTTTTGAATTTACCTTAATTTCGGCATTTTCTAAGTGATTAATATATTTTTGGAGGTCGAAATTTTGTTGTTGTAAGTGATCAATAATTTGATTAGCATTGTTTAATCTTGCTTCTAAATCAGCAATTTTTTGATCACGTATTTCTGAATTTCCTTGTGATTGTTGTTCCATAAAAATACACCTGATTGTTACTTAATTGGTTGCTTTAACATGATAGGGATATCATGGTAAATAAATATGTTTAGTATAAACTTACCTCTTCTCCCTGCCAGACTTGATTTAGATTGGTTTGTTGACAAATGGGAATTCATTTGTAATTAGATATTTTGATGTCTCCATTTTCATATTGTAAATCATAGCTAGTTGTTGATGTAAAAAGACCTGATTGTGTTTTGTCTACACCTCCCTTACTATTATAAAGTGTACGTTGTTCTGTAATTACAACTACAATTGTGGCATTATTACCACTGGAAACAAAATCATTTACCGTTTGAATTTTTTGTACACCATATACCCAATAAGCTCCATTTCTTTGTAACCAATCTACAGAACTGAGACAATCATCTTCATTATTACTTCTAGCAAGACAAGCGTCAGGATCATCTGTTTTTGTGATAAATTTTGTATAGACTGAACCTGTTAAAAATTGCGCTCCTAATTGTTTATTATAAGGAGGAGAAAATATTTCTCTTTTAGCTTCTAACCATCTTTCTAATAATGCTATAGCTGCTGCTTGTGAAATATAAGAAGTTGTTTCTGGTTGTATGGTTTCTGGAGTAATAGTAGGAGTATTTGAGATATCGGGTGGGGTTGTATTTGTATTTTCTTGGAGAGAATTTTCTGGTTGTGATGTGTTATTACTGGCTGTTTGTTGTTGTGGTTTATTAACCATTCCTAATACCCATAAACCAGCGACTATAAATGTTCCAATTACACCACCAATAATTACAGCTTGTTGCCAAGTTCCTAAACTGTTAGCAGGGGTAACTGGATATTGGGTTTGAAGATGTGGTTGCGAGGTTGGAGGAGACGTGACGGTTGTTGGTGGTACATAAGCTGGTGTTACTGGTGCAGCAATAACTGTAGGTGTAGATGGGGGAAAGGGTACAGTAGGTGCAACAGGATTTGAGATAGTTTGTAAAGCGGTCAACATATCTCTAGAATTGAGATAGCGATCGCGTGGATGATAAGCAATAGCTTTATCCAAAATATCCCCAAAATTAACATTCAAATAGGGTGCAAAATGTCGCCACAAAATATTCCCCGTATTTGGATCTGTTGGTAACTCTTGAGGTACTTTACTTGTTAATAAATAAATTGCTGTTAATCCTAAACTATACAAATCACTAGAAAATACTGGTCTTCCTACTGTTTGTTCCATTGGCATAAATCCCGGTGTACCAATCACAATAGACTGAGTAGGATTTCCCGAAGGACTCATTTCTGTATTCATGGTGACTTTGACAGCACCAAAATCAATTAATACTGGTTTGCTGTCAGCAAAACGTAAAATGATATTATCTGGTTTAATGTCTCGATGGACTATGCCTTTGCTGTGGACATATTCGAGAATTTGCAGGATGTTGATTAAAATTTCTTTAACTATAATTTCATGAAAAACTCCTTGCTGTTTTAATTTTTCGCTTAAAGTTTGACCTTCAATATATTCTTGAACTAAATAAAATTCTCCATCTTCAGAAAAATAAGCATATAACCGGGGGATTTGACTATTGCGATCGCCTAATTCCTCTAAAATAGCCGCTTCTTGCTGAAACCTTTCCTGCACCAGTTGGTATACCTGGGGATTATTCACCACGGGGATGAGTTGTTTTACCACACACCGTTTACTAGAAGGCATTTGGGTATCTTCAGCTAAAAATGTTTTCCCAAATCCCCCACTACCCAGTATCCGCAACACCTGATAACGATTATTTACTAATGTCTGAGTCATAACTGTTTACTTTTGTTTATTTTTTCACTAATTTAGGTAAAATTTTCTTCATTTTTAGATATTATCACCTTTTTATACGTAAAATACCCTCAATGTTTGCTGAAAATACCGTAATTTAAATTACTTTTTATTACAAACCGTCTATGTCATACCAACCAGGACAGCATCCCACAGTTTTAGGTATAGATCCTTACCTAGAATTAAACAATCAAGGTAAGACCTTCCGCTTGAACTTGCGGAAACCACAGCACATTTTAGGACGCGAATCCAATCTTGCTGATTTAGTAGTTCCCCAAGACTGGGAACTAGTTTCTCGTGTGCAAGCTGTGTTACGCAAGGAAGGTACAGAATATCGTATTTATGATGGTGATGGTCAAAAACCTAGTAGTAATAAACTTTATATTAACCATTCCTTGATTACTGCTACTCAAGGTTATTTGTTAACAAATGGTGTGGAAGTACAAATTTCACAAAATCCTCACCAACTGATTCAAATCATATATTTCAATCCTGCAACATCTCAAAGTATTACAACACCTAATAAACAGAGTATTTATTTAAAACAAAAATCTGTTTTAATCGGACGCGACTCAACCGCAAATTTATATTTAGATGCTCCCACAATTTCCCGTCGTCATGCCACTATTGATAGTGATAATCAAGGACGTTATATTTTACAGGATTACAGCACTAACGGGGTTTTTGTTAATGGTCAACAAGTCATCGGAAAAGCCATTTTAACTAATGGTTCAAATATTCGTATTGGACCTTATACTTTAGTTTTGCGTGATGATAATTTAGAAATTTTAGACCAAGGTACTCACATCCGTTTAGAAGCACATGATTTAATTCTGGAAACAAATGGTAAACGCAGAATAGATGATTTATCTTTTGCTATTGAACCAGGACAATTTATAGCTTTGGTGGGAGGAAGTGGTGCTGGTAAATCTACTTTAATGCGGACACTTTTAGGAATTGAAAAAACTACTCAAGGAATAGTTTATTTAAATGGGGAAGATTTACAAAAAAACTTTAATTTGTACCGGAATCAAATTGGTTATGTTCCCCAAGATGATATTATTCATCGAGAATTAAAGGTTGCTGAAGTTCTGACTTATGCTGCAAAGTTGCGTTTACCTCCTGATATTAATTTACCACAAGTTGTAGAACAGGCATTAGCAGCTATAAAAATGAGCCATCGTCGTCATGCTTTAATTAGTGATCTCAGTGGTGGACAAAGAAAACGAGTAAGTATAGGGGTAGAATTATTAGCTGATCCCAGATTATTCTTTTTAGATGAACCAACATCAGGACTTGATCCAGGTTTAGATAAACAGATGATGCAGTTATTAAAAGAGTTAGCGCATCAGGGTGGAAGAACCGTTATTTTAGTAACTCATGCAACCGCAAATATTACAGAATGCGACAGAATTGTATTTTTAGGAATAGGTGGCAAACTTTGTTATTTTGGTACTCCTCAAGACGCTTTACAATTTTTCCAAGTTAGAGATTTTGCGGATATTTATATTAAGTTGGAAGATGAACAAGAGGCAATAAAATGTGTGAATAAATACCGCCAATCTAATTATTATCAAAAATATATAGCTAATCAATTAAATTCAGGAATAAAACCACCATCAATAGCAATACCACCGAAACAAAAGGGAAGTTCATTTTGGCAACAATGGCTGTTATTAACTCAACGTTCTGGTCAATTAATTTTACGAGATAAAATCAATCTTATTTTGGCTCTTTTAACCGCACCTATTGGTATTATTCTCATCACTTTAGCGATGAAAGATAAAACACCTTTTGTATTAGGAGATGAATCAGATCCGGCTTTAGCATCTTTAGCTTTGCGCGTTTTGTTTGTATTTACCTGTGCTGGTTTATGGGTAGGATTTTCTAGTTCTTTGCAAGAAATAGTCAAAGAATCAGCAATTTATTTACGAGAAAGATTAGTAAATTTAGGATTATTTGCTTATCTGGGTTCTAAGATTACTATATTATCAGGTTTAGCCTTAGCACAAACTCTGTTAATTTTAATTGTCATTATTATTGGTTTTAAATCTCCAAGTCCTGAATTAATTGCCTGGAATCTGGGATTATCAATTACTAGCTTTTTGACTTTATTTGCTAGTTTTAGTTTAGGTTTACTGGTTTCGGCAATTGTCAAAAATAGCAGTCAAGCCAATAGTGCTTTACCACTGTTGATTTTACCGCAAATCATCTTTTCAGGAGTGCTGTTTAAAACGGAAGGTGTTGTCAGTAAACTTATATCATGGTTAACAATTAGTCGTTGGTCTGTTGGTGCTTATGGGACAATATTAAACGTAAATGCTTTAGTTCCAGAAGCAATTAAATTACCTGATGGTAGTCTAGTTCCTCAACCTTTTGAACCTACATCTGTTTATGATCCAACTTGGGGAAATTTAAGTTTAAATTGGGGGGTTTTGTTGTTACACGCTACGGTTTATTTGTTGATAACGTTGGGTTTGCAAAAGCGCAAAGATATATTTTAGATAGAAGAAAATATAAAAAAGGGTTTAGCACTGCTAAACCCCTACAGCAAATTGGAAAAACAATTATTTTTAGAAATACCTCAAATTATATCTTTCTTGATATTGATTAATATATTCTGCATTTTGAATTTCTATTTTTGACAGCAAATTAGCAGGAAATTGTTTTGGTGAATATTGCGGATTATACCAAGATTGTTGATTAAAATATTCTTGTAAACCAGGAGTATCAAACCTGCGTCCATGAACAGCAAAAATTGTATTTCTCATAATATCCAATTCATAACCACTTTTACCTGCTAAATCTGCTTCTGTAACTTGTCTTTGAGAAAGCCAGAAATAATTATTAGTATTACTATTTGTAGTATTTACTGGTGATAGATTAGATATTGAAATATGAGAAATTTCTTTGAAATATACTCGATCAGGTGATGTATTTGCGTCTTTACTAGCAAGCGCACAATAAGCATCTGAATTAACTTTTCCATAGGTTTTTAAGAAATTGATACACTGAGTGCGATCGCTAAACCGATTGGCATATACTTCATATAAACGCTTTCCTGATAGATTTGGATAATCTGGTATCCAGAATATTCCTGCTTGAGAATAACCCCTTATCTGTAAATTTTCAACTTGTCTAGTAGCAGTTTGTAAATCTTTAAAGGCGGAATTAGCTACAAAATAAAATGAATTATTAACTACAGATTTGTCCAGTAATGGACGATTAATTTGAATCTGTGTTGAGTCAGTAAATTGAGGTGAGGTATTTTTAGATGATGCTGGTTTTTTATTTTCCTGACTTGCTGATAAAGATTCTAATGGTTTGTTATTTGAAGGAGATGCTAATGTGTTTACGTTATATGCCGATTCAATCGGTGGAGATGATTTATTAATAGCTAAACCAATAATAATAGAAGCACCAAGAAAACTACTAGCAATAACACTAGCTAGAACAATTCCTTTCGCATTATTATTCTGATTAACTGGTTGAGTCGTATTCCCTGGACTAAATGCAACTATATTTTGTGGTTGTGGAGCAATTTTTGTTTGAGCAACTGGTGATTGATTATTAGCTGATGTCGCAGGTAAAGCAACTGACTTCATCTGCAAAGCATCCAACATTTCTCTAGCAGAACTAAAGCGTTCCCGTGGATGATAAGCGATCGCTTTATCAATTACTCCTGCTAAAATAGGATTCATATCACTTGCAAAATGTCGCCAAATTATTTCCGCAGTTTGCGGATCTGTTTCTAATTGTTGAGGTTGTCTACCAGTTAATAAATAGATTGCTGTTAAACCTAAACTATATAAATCACTAGAATAAACAGGTCTTCCTGCTGCTTGTTCACTGGGCATAAATCCCGGTGTACCAATGATAATTGAACTCGTAGGATTTCCTTGAGAATTTAACACCGTTGCCATTGATTCTCGCACTGCACCAAAGTCAATTAAAACTGGTTTATTATCACGCTGACGCAAGATAATGTTATCTGGTTTAATGTCCCGGTGAACTATGTGTTGGGAATGAACATATTCTAAAACAGGTAATATATTCACTAGTAATTCTTCAATTGCACTTTCAGTAAATAATCCCTGCTTTTGCATTTTTGCTGTTAAAGTATCTCCTTCTATCCACTCCTGAACTAAGTAAAATTCTCCTCCATCAGAGAAGTAAGCATATAAAGCCGGAATTTGATCAGATGCGCTACCAAGTGTTTCTAAAATTGCCGCTTCTCTTTGGAATCTCTCTTGTACTATTTGGTAAATCTGAGGATTATTGTGAATCGGTTTTAGCTGTTTTACCACACAGAGACGCTGTGATGGCATATTAGTATCTTGAGCGAGAAAGGTTTCACCAAACCCACCAGATCCCAGGGTGCGAATGACTTGATAACGGTTATTTAGCAGCATTGTTTTTAGGAATATACTTAGTACCCATACTTTCGTTTTTTATTAGTAGACTGACTAGCCCTTGATTCTAAGGTGAAAACCGGAATTTCTTCAAGTTCATCCTCAGTTAAATTATATTGTTCACAAACCAAGCTTAAGCGATTTCCGGTAGTTTTAACAGCATTCACAGAATGGGTTAAATCACCTTGAAAGTAAACCAAGGTGTTAGTTTGGGGTTTAATTTGTCCCACTTGGCGTTTAGGCGATTTTAAAACCAATTCTCCCCCTTCCATATTTTCCGGTACTCGCACATAAAGAACGCTAACAACGTCAGGTGGTTCAATGGTTTTGCAGTAAGAACGCAAAGAACGATCTATATGTGGATCAACACGAGAACCTTCTTTTAACAGTAAGGGATTGAGATAAAAAGCATTACAATTAGACTGAAGTGCTAAATCTAAATAAGGTTTAAAAAAGGGAAATTTTTCTTCAACTGTTGTTAATCCCTGACGTTGAAAAACTACAGAAAATCCTTTGGTATTGATAAAATCGCGGTTGAGGTTGTTGATAGCAAAGTAAGGACTAGATTGGATTTCTCCCCACAAATCATTTAGGTAATTATTAGGTAAAACGTTGGTTTGTAGTTGATAGTATTTCACATTCTGTAAATCACAAGGTTACATAGTATTAATAAATCTAACCCAGATCCCCGACTTCTGAAATCAATTCATCATTTATTTACCAGATTAAAAAAGAAGTCGGGGATCTTTATCACTTCATACATTCTGCAAAATTCGCTCAATCATCTGATTTGCTTGGGAAGCATAACCACCACCAAATAAATTGAAATGATTTAAAATGTGATATAGATTATAAAGAGTTTTCCGTTTTTCATAACCCTCATCTAAAGGAAATATTTCTTGATATCCTTGATAAAAACTTGGCGGAAACCCGCCAAAAAGTTCTGTCATAGCAATATCAACTTCTCGATCACCAAAATAAGTGGCTGGATCAAAAATCACAGGTTCACCATCAATAGTAAATCCTGCATTTCCTCCCCATAAATCTCCGTGTACTAAAGCAGGTTGTATTTGATGATCTGCTAATAATTTGGGAATAGAGGCTATTAATTTATCTTGTAAAGGAAAATGCCCTCCCCGTTGTTTTGCTAATTGAAATTGATAACCTAAACGATGTTGGGTATAAAATTCTATCCAGTCAGATTTCCAAGTATTAATTTGTGGTGTAGAACCAATAGTATTATTCATTTTCCAACCAAAATCTTGGTTACTAATGGTTTTGTGCATTGCTGCTAAATTGCACCCCATTTTTTGCCACGATTTACTATTACCATCAGTCATTTCTAGCCATTCCAAAACTATATAACTGGAATTGCCTGTTGTTCCCCAACATAAAGGTTGAGGAACGCGGATAGTATTTGTTTTATACATTTGTTGCAAACCCAGCATTTCTGCTGCAAACATTTCTGTTTGAGAAGCTTGGTTAAGTTTCACAAAGTAGGTTAATTTGCCATCACTAACTGCATAACCTTGGTTAATACATCCACCACTTACAGATAGATGTTGGTAAGATTGAAATTTCTGGTTAGTTACTTTGCTAATATGGGTATCTATTTCTTGCCAAATCATAGTTTACTATTTGTTAGTTTTGCGGTTTTTATCGTTCCTATAGGGAT
>NZ_JAYGHA010000010.1:51962-77723 GCF_034931405.1 Anabaena sp. UHCC 0451
AGTCCTATATACTCTGGATGGGAATGAATTTTATAGGGTTCTGCTTTCGATAAATTAGGAGGCAGAGCCTCTGTAATGGCATTCCCAGTCGAAGACTGGGAACGAGATAATGACTAAGCTGGTTTAATGGTAACTACAGCATAAGCTTCAGGGGAAAGATATTGTTGTGCAGCTTGCATTAAATCATTTTCGTCTTGTGATTGTATATATTGGGGATAATTAAATGCTGGTTCTAAGTCACCTATTAAAGATTGATAATAGCCATATAAACCAGAGCGATCGCTTGGTGTTTCATTCCCAAATATAAACCGATTTGCTACCCGTCTTTGCACACGATCAATTTCTGATTCTTTGACTAATTCGGTTTGTAGCGTCTGCAAATGTTCAACTATTGCTGTTTCTACATCTGCTAAATTTTCTACCTCACATTTAGCAGAGATTGAAAATATTCCTTGCAGTTTATGATTCATATTACTAACAGAAATTGAGGAAACAAGTCCTTTTTCTTCTCGTAAATCATGAACTAATCTAGAGGTGCGTCCATGTCCTAAAATTCCTGCTAACACGTCTAAAGCATAAGTATCATTTAATTCTATCAATCCAGGTACTCGCCATAGCATGATTAACCTGGCTTGTTGGAGACTTTCATCAATAAATTCTCGACGGATAATTTCTGTAAATGCTGGTTCTTGATGAACTGTTAATTGCTGATTGTTAACTGTTGATTTTTGACTGTTTTTTTCAAACCCTTCAGCGATAATTTCTACTAATTCTTCAACTGGTAAATTACCTACAGCTACCGCAGTTATGGAAGATGGTTGATACCAAGTATGATGAAAATCGCGCATTTGTTGGGGTGTAACTTGGGAAATTACTGCTTCGGGACCAAGTACCGGACGACGGTAAGGTAAAACATCAAAAGCAGTTTCCATTGTGCGTCGATAAATGCGCCGTCGGGGGTTATCTTCTGAACGTCTGATTTCTTCTAAAACTACTAATCTTTCTCTCTCAAAAGCGTCATCAGGAACAGTAGGATTACAGACAACATCTATTTGCAGTGGTGCTAATTCTGCAAAGTCTTTGGGTGCAGTTGTGATATAAAAATGTGTATAATCTTGGCTGGTGGCTGCATTTGTTACTGCACCCCGTTCTTCTATGCGACGTTCAAACTCACCACTAGCTAGTCGTTCTGTTCCTTTAAATACAATATGTTCTAAAAAATGCGCCATGCCATTAATAGCATCTGATTCAACAGCAGAACCGATTTTTACCCATACATTCAGGTTAATGGCTTCTACTGGCATTTGCTCGGCGATGATGGTTAAACCGTTGGGTAGATGATGCACCTTGGGAGCATTAAGGCGTGGAGATTTCAACAGAGTTGATGTCATTGGTGGTGAGGGCGAGATATTACTTCTTATATATTACAATGCTCTTGATGGTGTTAGTAGTGGGGAAGGTTCTGGAAGTTGTGGGGGATGTTTTTCTCTAAATAATCCTATTGGCTGATTACTGATAGCTGAATGCTTACTGAGATATTTAAGTTTCTATATTATTGTATAATAGATTTATCTTTGTTTTTAAGAGGATTTGTCCATGCAAACAGAAGCAAAGTTAACACTCTATGAAACTGACTTTAATCTCTGGTTAGAACAAACCGCAATTTTCCTTAAAGAAGGCAAATTAGAACAATTAGATATTGAAAATTTACTTGAAGAAATTGAAGGGATGAGCCGTAAAGAAAAAGATGCTTTAGAAAGTAATCTAATTCGGGTACTTCAACATTTACTCAAGTGGAAATATCAACCAGAAAAACGCTCTCCTAGTTGGTCTTATACCATTATTGAACACTCTCGCAGATTAAACAAAGCCTTTAAAAATAGTCCTAGTCTCAAACGTCACTTTGATGCTTTATTTGATGAATGTTACCATGAAGCTTGTAAAGCTGCTGCTGTTGAAACTCAACTTCCTTTAACTACTTTTCCTGAATCATGTCCTTTTATAAAATCGGATATTTTGGATGTTAATGTTGATGATTATTTGATTGAATAATCTTGCAAGCATATTCGGGCAGGCAAGATGCCCACCCCACAAGAATTAAACCACTAAATTATGATCAACTTTTTGCCATTGGTGGAAATACAGAAATGCTTTTTGGTGCTTCAGAAGAAGTTAAGAATTTCTCTACCAACAATTGTTGAAAAGTGTTTACAGAAACTTGCCAATTACTAATTATTTGTTGCAAGTCTTGAAGTTTTTCCGTTGGCGTATTTCCTAATAAGGAATAGTTGTAGTTACCAGAGAACAAAATTGCAGGTGCTACTTTATCAGGAAACTGTACATTTGCTTGGTTAATACTTAAATTCATTATTCCTCGTTGCAAAGCATAACTTAATTGCAAGGAAGCATTAACTTTTGCTCCTGCAAATTCCTGCCATGAACCAGGTGCTAAAAGTTTACCATTGATGTATTGATATGCTTCTGCATCGGAGTTGAAAGTTACAAATCCTCTGGGGTTAATTCCCACTCGCTGATATTCCACTTGGGATAGTTTTTCTACTAGCTGTTGAGTAATTTTGGGGATTTGAATTTCTGCTAATTGTTTTGTACCTATTGCCTCAACTATTGTGACATTATTAGGCTGGGCAACAATTCCTACACCCGTTTTATAAAAAAGCTGGACTACAACATTGTTAAAAACTGGCTCTCTGGCTAATTCCCAATCTGCGGGAACAATACCAGTATATTTCAAAAAGTCAGGGGTCATCACTGTGGGATTCAGATTTTTAGCGGTAATGGCGATCGCTAATTCCTGGATTTCAAAATTTTTACTCATGTTTAATTCTGCCTATTTTTATCACAGCAGGAATACTGTATTACCAAAGACAAGTATAAATGTTTTACAACACAATTCTTTCGTCACTCCAACACTGCTCTATTTAATTTAAAATTATGAGTAGTAATATTAAGAATTGTAAAATTAAGTCTCAATGCCTAGTCTATCCCTTCACAAAAACCAATCCCGCGTCATCGTCATCGGTGCGGGAATAGGTGGACTCACGTCCGCAGCATTATTAGCACATAGAGGTTATAGCGTCTTAATTCTCGACCAAGCTTTAGTCCCTGGTGGTTGTGCTTCCACCTTTAAACGTCAGGGGTTTACCTTTGATGTCGGTGCAACTCAAGTCGCAGGTTTAGAACCAGGGGGAATTCATCACCGCATTTTCTCAGAATTAAATATACAACTACCTGAAGCTACTCATTGTGATCCAGCTTGTGCGGTTTTTCTTCCGGGAGAAAATACACCTATTAATGTTTGGCGAGATCCTGAAAAATGGCAAGAAGAAAGACAAAAGCAATTTCCAGGAAGTGAACCATTTTGGCAATTATTAGCCACTTTATTTAATGCTAGTTGGGAATTTCAAGGACGAGATCCCGTTTTACCACCCCGGAATTTATGGGACTTGTGGCAGTTAACAAAAGCTGTGCGTCCGAGTACATTTATTACTGCACCTTTTACCTTATTTACTGTTGGGGATGCTTTAAGATTATATGGTTTAGGAAATGACAAAAGACTGCGGACATTTTTAGATTTACAACTGAAGTTATATTCCCAAGTGAGTGCGGAAGAAACAGCTTTACTTTATGCAGCTACAGCATTGAGTGTATCTCAATCACCCCAAGGATTATATCATTTACAAGGGAGTATGCAAGTATTGAGCGATCGCTTGGTAGAATCTTTAGCAAGAGACGGTGGTAAATTATTAATGCGTCACACCGTTGAAAAAATCAAAGTTGAAAATAACCAAGCTAATAGCGTAGTTATTAGAAATCAAAAAACCGGGGAAATTTGGACAGAAACCGCAGATCATGTAATTGCTAATGTTACTGTTCAAAACCTAGTAGAATTATTAGGTGAAAAAGCACCTTCTGGATATAAACAAAGAGTAGAAAAATTACCACCTGCTTCCGGTGCATTCGTGGTTTATATCGGTGTTGATAAGAGTGCAATTCCTGATAATTGTCCACCCCATCTACAATTTTTATATGATGCTAATAGTCCAATTGGTGAAAATAATTCTTTGTTTGTATCTGTCAGTCATGAAGGAGATGGCCGCGCACCAGAGGGAAAAGCGACAATTATCGCTTCTTCTTTTGTTGATTTTACGCAGTGGTGGAATACCGAAAACTATCAAGAATTAAAAGATAAATTCACTCAAGATGCAATTTCCAAACTTTCCCAATATTTCTATTTAAAACCAGAAACTATCATTTATGTAGAAGCTGCCACACCTAAAACCTTTGCTCATTTTACAGGTAGAGAAAAGGGAATTGTTGGTGGAATTGGTCAAAGAATTCCTACCTTTGGACCCTTTGGTTTTGCTAATCGTACTCCAATTAATAATTTGTGGTTAGTTGGTGACTCAACTCATCCAGGAGAAGGTACAGCAGGGGTAAGTTATTCAGCTTTAACAGTAGTTAGGCAAATTCAAGCGCAAAATTGAGGTGAAGTAAATGCAAACCCTCATTAGACTCAAAATAGAAAAATGTATTGTTAATAAAAATTGCTAGTTGTAATTATTGGCAACCAGTAGGGAATGATTAGCTTTATATGCTAACTGGAGAAAAAAGCTATATGTCCACTGACAACACCAATGATTTACAAGACTTAACATTAGAGCAGTTTTTGAATAATTCACAAGTACAACAAGCTTCAGATGTGCATATAGCTATTGGTGATGTTCCTTATTTTCGCATCCAAGGAACATTACAAGCAATTTCCGGCTTGGTGATAGATGAATTGACGTTTTGGAATTGGGCTGAAAGTGTTTTCAATGTTAATCAAATTCAGCAAATAAAATCTGGTTCTCTGGTCAATCTATTTTATGAATATCCTTTTGGTAATGTTTCTGTTTCCGGTTTTATGACTTTACAAAATGCTGTGATGACAATTAGGTTTTTGCCTAGCAATATTCCTTCAGTTGATAAGTTAGGAATTCCTAAAGCATTACAAAATGTTTGTCATAATTCCCAGGGATTAATTTTAATAACTGGTGTAATTGGTAGTGGTAAAACTACAACTTTAGCCAGTCTTGTAGATTATATAAATCAGGAAATGATCCGCAAAATCTTCATTATTGAAGATAGGGTTACTTATCTATATCAAAAACATCAATCTTTAATTAATCATTTGGTGGTAGGAACACATATTCCTAATATTATTGAGGGAGTGCTAACAGCATTAAAGAATGATGCAGATGTGATTGTGTTGACTGAGTTAAGCGATCGCTCTAATGTTGATATTGCACTACGCGCTGCCCGATCTGGTACTCTAGTCTTAGCTTGTTTGCAAGCTGGTAGTGCGATCGCTACTATTCAAGAATTATTTACTCTTTATAATACCCAAGAACAGGATTTTATTCGCTTCCGTCTCGCTAATAGTTTACAAGCCATTATTTCTCAAAGATTAGTCCAGACCCTCACAGGTCACTACAAACGTGCAGCTATTCATGACCTTTTGCTGATCAATGATACTGTTCGTAATTCTATTTTAGAAGGTAGAATACAGGATGTATTCACAGTTATGCAGCAAGGTGAAGAACTGGGAATGTGTACTTTTAAAAATGAATTGCAAAAGTTTTTAAAATCCGAGCGAATTACTCAGGAAGTTTTTGCAGAAACCTTACAGAAACTTAATTGCTGAAAAAATCTAAGTAGGTTGGCGTTGAAAATTGTCGTTATGACAAGGGAACAGGGAACAGACAAGAGGTTTTGGGCAACTTTACTTTTTGTTGCATACTTCGGTTTTTCTCTGTCCACCTACTTACCTTATCTTCAGATGTATCATTCAACAAAAAAAAGGGCTGATTTAATACAGTCCCTTTTTGCTTAATTATTAATAGGTTAAAGTTTTTCTCTTCACCAACCACCAATTACTCATTACCGATTACAACCCATCACTAATTGATGATGGAGATGGTTCAGCTTCAGGTAAAGACTCAAGCGATGGTGTAGGTGATATCCGAGGCAAAATAAATTGTCTCCAGGTTCTAATTTGTTCTTGAGCATCTCTGTAAGCAGAACTACCACGGGGAATTAACCTAGCGGTGGCAATGCTTTTAGGAATATCAAACTCACTTTGAGAACGTGCCATTTGTAACAACTGTTGACTCCATTGATCAATAGCCACATTCGCATCCATTCGTAAAACGTTGCGGTTAGAAACCCGGTCAGCTAACCGTATCGCTTCAGCTAAAGCTTCTGGTGTGCCAGTAATTGCTACTTCTCTGGCTTTTCTCCAGTTTTCTCTAGCGCGGATTTGTTCTTGCCAACTATCGACAGCTGTTTGTGCTTCACTAGCAAGCGCCCTTCCTGATGAGGCAATTTTTTGAGCTTCCCTGACAGCTGTGTTTAAATCACCACTATCAGCGATAATCCTTGCCTGATCTAAATAAGGTTGGTCTTGAATTCGTTGCACTTTAGCAGTCCAAGTGCTAATTTTTTTCCGTGCTTCTGAATGCAATGCCCGACCAGAACGTACTTGACTTGCCTCTGCGATCGCAGCTTGCAAGGAGTTAATATCATCCAATAGAGCTATTTGTTCAGCCCGGTCTAAATAAGGTCTATCTTCAATAGACTCTACTTGTCCACGCCAGCGATTCATCTCCTGTCTAGCTTCTGAAGCACGGGGGTTGCTATTGGGAATCATCTGCGCTTCAGAAATGGCCGCAGTTAAATCATTGATTGTGCCTTGACTCGCTAGAGTTCGCGCTTTTTCTAACCGAGAAACATCTTCAATTTCTAATTGCCAACCCGCAATCAGTTGTTGTGCTTTCTCATACACTTCCCTGGAAGCATCAATTTGTTGGGCTTGAGAAATGGCGGCTTCTAAACCAGAAACCGTACCTATCCAAGCACTCCTTTGGGCTTCACCTAAAACAATAAAATCATCAATTTCTGATTGTAATGAAGCAATAGGCGGAATTTGTCTGGCAATTTCCAATGCTGCATCCGCATCTCGTCTATTAATCTTAGCTTGTGCTAATTCAAGAATCTTACGCCCAAATTCAGGAATCAATTCCTGAGCTTTTTGATATAGGTAACTATCCGCATTAATCGAATTAGCTAATTTAATAGCTGCCAAAACATTATCTACTGAACGACTTTTTGCTAAACCTTCAGCTTTGTAGAGTTTATCCCCATCTTCCCGCGCTGTTACAATGATGTTATTTAGTTCGTCGTATTTGGTAGTTGCCCAATATTTATTATTAACACGCAGCAATTTGGATGACAGCATAAAAGCTGATTGCCAACGTCTTTCTCCCAGTTCTTTTACTGATCCTTGGTAGATTTCTTCTGCCTTTGACCAGATAGACTGCCATTTGCTAATTTGCTCTTCTACTATTTTACGAACTTCCAGGTCTTCAGGAACTTGGCGAGCAGTAGCGATCGCTTCTTCTAAATTCCCCGATTGGAAACTCTGATCAGCTAATCGCAAAATATCCCGTGACCACTCCTCTAACAAACCATTAATTTGTCCCCTGAGTGGGTGATCTTGGGGTAATTCTCTCACGAGTGCGATCGCTTGCAATAAATCGTTCACATTCTGCTTAGAAGCTGCTAGGGAAGCACAGTGTAAACGTACAGACGCACTAGCCAAAGGCCAAAATATTTTGGGACAATTTGGTGCTGATGGCAACTTCAGTAACATTGACATGGATATAAATCCAATGCCGCTGGGAATCAAAGTTAATACAATTGACCACAGTATCCAGCTTTTCATCCACCGTGGTAGTTTATCAGTTATACTACTGATGTAAAAAGATTTTTCTGAATCTTTTTTTATAGGTAATCCTTCTGTATTGTTCTCTTGTTGCTGCATCACGGATTTAAAATTAGAACCAGTAGTTGGGACACCAGATGGTTGAGTTGTCCCGACTTCTGGAGTTCGGGATAATCTTGTATTTTGATCTGGCTTTCTGGCTCTGGCTGGAGACCAACTATCTGAAATATCCCGTTCTGTCATCTCTCACACCAAAGTAATTAAATAGCAGTTTTGATCAAACTGATAATTCTATTTTTGCCATAGTAACTGTCTTTCTCGTCATCAAGCAGCTATTTTTTTCATTTTCTATCTCCCTACACAAATATCATTTATATTTCTGGATTTTAGTAGTATTTCACACTTATTCTGAAAGGGTAGCTTCCTTTTGTAAATCAACAATTAATTGTGATAGATTATCACTACTTGCTTGATAAACATTGCCACAAAAATCACAAGTTGCTTCTGCACCATCATCCTTAATAATCATGTCTTGCAGTTCTGCTGCTCCCAGAATTTTCAATGCTCCCAGCACTCGATCAAAGGAGCAACCACAGTGGAAGCGCAACATTTGACTCTCTGGGAAAATTGTCAGTCCCATATCTCCGAGTAAATCACCAAAAATCTCAGTCAGCGTCTTCCCCGCTTGCAACAAAGGAGTGAAACCTGATAAAGCAGATACTCTTGATTCTAGCGTGGCTACTAAGGCTTCATCTCTAGCAGCTTTAGGTAAAACTTGGATCAGTATCCCCCCAGATGCTGTCACTCCACCTGCTCCCACAAACACACCTAAAACTAAAGCTGAAGGTGTTTGTTCTGAATTTACTAGGTAATGAGCCACATCATCACCAATTTCCCCAGAAACAAGTTCAACCGTACTAGAGTAAGGATAGCCATAACCAATATCCCTAACCACATAGAGATATCCACTACCCACTGCACCGCCAACATCTAGTTTGCCTTTATCATTAGGAGGCAATTCTACAGATGGGTTTTGCACATAGCCCCTAACCGTGCCATCTGACCCTGCATCTACCAATATACCACCTAGAGGTCCATCACCCTTGACTCGGACATTGACCCTAGAGCCAACACGCTTCATACTGGAAGCCATTAATAAACCTGCTGACATCGTTCTTCCCAGTGCGGCTGTAGCCACATAGGACAATTTATGACGTACTCGCGCTTCCTCAGTTAAGCGTGTGGTAATCACACCAACTGCTCGAATACCACCATTTGCTGCTGTAGCCCGCATTAATTGATCCGCCATGAAAATCCTTACAATTCTTAACAAGTTGACTTTATATATTGTAAGTTCTCTGGGGAGCAGGGAACAGGGAACAACGAACAGGGAATAGGGATAAATTTTACCAATTACCAATTACCAATTACTAATTACCCATGTTAGGCACTTTTCAACAAAGCCAACTGCGAATCGAAATTGAAGCATCATCTGATGCTATTCACGATAGTCTGTTAATTCCTGCACAACTGCAAAAATGGCTACTAGGACAAAGTTTTTCCCCTGGAATGCCGGAAAAATTAACATCTGGATTGGATTTTACTACTTCTACCGGACCTGTTCAAATCCATCATCACGTAGATGTAGCTAAAAATAATTGTTTGCGGTTGCTACTCAGTGGTGGAATTGATGGTTTTCATGAGTGGTACTGGGGTGAAGGTTGGGTCCAGTCTCGTTTGGAAGGAATATCAGTTTTACCTTTGAATTTGGGTCAAACTGTCAGTTTATTGAGTTTGCGGGAGTTTTTGCGGGGTAAAAAAGGGTAATTCTCACGCAATCTCCATTAGGAGATCCCGCAGGGTAGACGCAAAGGCGCAAAGGGTGGGTCAAACATCAAAAGATTTTTGATATCTGACTCACTCAGTTAGAAATTACAATTTTGCTCATCGGATATTATTAAAAGCGAATAATTTGTTTTTGATGAATATATTCAGAATACATATCTATTGGGTGCGATCGCTCTCTTTTAGGTTTTAGATAAATTTCAGTTATGTAAAAATTAAAATAGTTTAGGATTTTATAACTCCCAAAGTTTCCCCCTTTATATTTCCTTAATAATTAATTGAGAATTATTTTTATTTATCAACGGTATTGCAATACTTTTGGCGATCTGCTATGATTTATGAGAATTTGTAATTTCCCTTATTGTGCCTATTTTTAAGACTGCGTTTACAGCAGCAGATTGAAAGCCTTTATTTATAAGTATTTCAGAACTCGCAAAACTGAACATCTGAGAAAATTTGAGCAAGTTATCAAGATTTCCTGACAGGAGAATTACAAATATTTGATGCTGTTGTTTGCGGGTTGGAATTTGGGGTATTGACAAAAAAGATATTTTATGGTATTCAGCCTGGATTAGTAAAAAGAATAAATGGGAAGTAACAATATTAACTATTTTCTATTTTCAGTGAATGAGAATGAGAAAAGCGTTAGCGAGGCTTACCGTTCGCGTAGCGTGCCGAAGGCATAGGTATCGCTTTTTTGATGTGAAGGTGGCTAGAGGCTAGAGAGCGATCGCTCCGTAGGAATCGCACTCACTCCATAATCTCAGATATAAAACTTAGCCATGCAGTTTAGCAATATTAAATCCTGATTGAGTAAAAAACAGATTACAGATATTGACGTTATAATTTTCTTAAATCAAAATTAGTTAAACAATTAAAAAGCAGCTAGAAATTATGAAAGCCTTAGAAGTTACTGGAAAAATACATGAAGGACAATTAACCTTAGATTATCCTTTAGAAATTGATAATATTAATGCTGTTAAAGTAATTATTCTTTTACCAGAAGCAGATGATTATGATCTTGATGATACTCCCATTGAAGAAATAAAAGAGAGTTTAACTAGGGCTTTTGAGGAAGTAAAATCTGGTAAAGCTAGACCTATTTCTGAATTATGGGAGAGAATTGAAAGTGAATGATATAGATGATATCTCAGTTAAATTTTCTCCTGAATTTGAAAAACAATTGTATAAGTTATCAAAACGATATCGTAAAATTCGTGATGATATTGAACCTGTTATTTTACATTTGCAGGAAGGAGAAATAATAGGCGATGCCTACGGCGAGCGCAGCTAACGCTTGGTAGGGTTAGGAGAGGAATATGAAGTTTATACAGAAAAGCGATCGCTCTTTTGAAGTCAACGTGGCTAGAGGCTGGAGAGCGATCGCTGTAAGTCAATATTCAATTTTTGAAGATTAGCTAGAAACACGGTAAATTAAATTTCTATCTAGCTAACCACAGATGATTTTTTGCGATTTTTGATGATTAAAGTTCCAGCAGCACCAACAACAAGTAAACCCAAGGTATTTGATGATTCTGGCACTTTTTTAGTTGTCTTTCCATAAATGAGAGACATGATGTCATTACCACATTCAGGAGACCATAAAGCAGTAAATTGACCGTCAGGAAGTAAAGAAGAATCAAAACCAACTGCTATAGTGTTGTAACCTTCCCGTCCAATGAAACTAGAATCATAACCAAGATTTTGCAAAGCATTAGCATCCAAAAGATTGATATTGCCTTTCAAATCTCCAGAAGCAATAACATTGAGAATATGTTGACTAGAATCAATCTGAGAAGTATTTAATGCTAAATCTCCCATTGAGGGTGTTCCCCCGTTGTTTTGTACATGATTATGATATGCTCCTACATTTGCTAGAGCTAGTCCATTAGCTGTCGTCACAGATTTAGCAATAACATTCTCATAAAAACCTAAAGAACTAACTCCCGCTGCATTGTTCAAAACCAGGTGTATTGCTCTCAAATTACCCTTTTCACTGGCTACATTAAAACTATCTGTAGTAGAGTTGATCAGAATATCACCTAAAGCTACGATACCATCATCAGCATAGGCAGAAGTAGTTCCTTCTAAGGGAAGTTTAGTTGAAATCACAAAAATAGATTGACCATTTTGTTGACCATAAGCCATACCAGCAATTTCATATTTTGTGCCACCGACATCATTACCAGTAATACTATCAGTCAGAGAATCAAAAGCATAATACCAGTTGTTATGTACAGTACCAGCGCGAACTGCTTTTACATTGAGAAGAGATAGAGTAAGTCCAGCTATAATTACACCTGTTGCTTTAAGAATAGTATTCATGTTCATGACCTCAATTTTGCTAATTACAGTTAAGAAAACCGTAGGGTATATTAGGCTGAACACCGCAATGCACAGCAGGGGATCAAGATAATTTCTTACTTTGTTAACGCACCCTACGATTGTTGGATAATTTATTTTTTGGTTTTCTCTAAAGGGATCAGTAAAACCCTAACGTTTTCTATAATTAGAACAATTGGCAGCCTCTTCACGAGTTTTGCAATGATTATTGAACATCATATTTTTGCCACACCAAGTACAGGTAGAGGCGGTGGGAGAAATTAAAACGTCCTCTTGTGATGGTATTGTTGGAGATTCCGGTTTGGTCAGAAGTTCTACTTTCATCGTCATTTTCCTTTGTTGAATAGAGTAAAAGTGAATTAATTACTCAGGTTTTTACTGTGTTATCACCCATAACAAGACTGTATTCAAATCTCAAAGCTTTGTCAGTAGGAAAAAGTAGGGAATTTGTATAAAAAAAATAGTGGGTAAAAGTAGGTTTTCGTTGGTTTTGTGGGTAAAAAATGCTAAATTTACTGAATATCCAATAAAAATGAACTTAAATTCTGCTACCTAATGAATATTGATGACGCTTTAAAATTTACTCAAAGTCTAATTGAAAACCACACTAAAAAACTTCTCAATGATTCACAGATGACTGTATTGAGAGGTTGTTTAGAAGGTAAAAGTTATAGAGAGATATACGATTTATACAAAATTAGCGAAGATTACAGTAAAGAAATCGGTTCTGATTTGTGGAAAATACTATCTGAGGTTTTGGGTGTAAAAGTTACCAAAAATAATCTCAGGAATGTAATAGAACAACATTTACCTTCTGAAAAACAGAAAATATCTGATTCTAAAATATTACCCAAATGTAATGATGAATTACGTGATTTTGTCGGACGTGATGCAGCAATTAATGATATTAATGATCGCATTAATGAAGGCAAAAAAATCATCGTCATCAAAGCCGCAGGTGGAGTTGGTAAGTCAACTTTAGCCAAGCAATATCTATATCAAAACTTTGAGTTAGTTTTACCACTAGAAATGGCGAAAGATACAGAAAATATTACCGCTGTTGAAAGTGTAGTTGAAGAATGGCTAAAGCAACATTTTAAAGAAGAACCTGGAAGAGAATTTGGAATTACTTTATCAAGATTAAAAACACAATTACAAACTCGCAAAGTCGGAGTATTGATTGATAACTTAGAACCTGCACTAGATGAACGAGGGAGATTTGTTGAAAAACACAAAGGTTATGTAAGGTTATTGGGAATTTTGGCTGATTCAAATGTGCAATCTGTCACTCTAGTTACCAGTAGAGAACGCTTATGTGATGACCGTGTGAATGGTATTTATCATTATCCTTTATCTATGTTGGATGTAACCGCATGGAAAGAATTTTTTACATCTCACAAAATTGAAATTGATACTCCTTCATTGGAAGCAATGTACAAAGTTTATGGGGGTAATGCAAAAGCAATGGATATCCTCTTGGGGGTAATAAGAGAAGATTATAAAGGGGATATAGCCGCTTATTGGCAAGAAAATTCTACTTTAGTAGAAACGGAATTAAAGAATTTAGTTAAAAGTCAATTTAAACGTTTAGAAACTTTAGATACAGAAGCATATAAACTACTTTGTCGGTTGGGATGTTTTCGTTATCAGGATGTACCCAGAGTTTCTATAGATGCGCTATTAGCTTTATTATGGGATGTTCCTCAAGAGAAGCGAAGAGATGTAATTAAAGCTTTGAAAAATCGGTGTTTAGTTGAATTTGAAAAGGGAGAATATTGGTTACATCCAGTAGTTAGAGAACAGGGGATAGAGAGATTGAAAGGAAGTGGAGAATGGGAAGAAGTAAATCGTAAAGCGGCTGAGTTTTGGACTGAGAGTGTGAAGAGTGTTGAAACTATAGAGGATGCACACAAAGCTTTTGAAGCTTATTATCAATTTTTAGAAATTAATGATTTTGATCGGTCTGCTGGAGTAATTGTAAAAGGACGATATAATAAATGGTCAGAAAGTGAACTTCTTGGTCGCTCTTTCTATAGACTTAATCTTTTAGATAAAATGATTCGATCTATCAATTGGATAATTAATCAAGTTATTGATGAATATTATTTAAGTAGATGCTATAATATATTAGGGGATTTGTATTGGCTAACTGGCAAAATTCACAAAGCGATAGAATGCCATAAGAGTTCAGGATTTATAGCTATTAATTTTGTAAAATCTATCGATGTAAAAACAAAAGATATTGAATTAAGTTATAGTTGGGAAACTCTGCGCCAATCTTATTTTTTAAACATGGGTCTTTGTAAAATAGATTTAGGAGATTTAGAAGCAGCAGAGATTTTTTTTCAAAAACTTAAATTAGCTTCAGAAATAGTGGATGTAAAAAAAAATACTGTTTGTGCTTACGTCGGTTTAGCATTTATTAATTCCTGCTTAGGATTTAAAGAAGAAGCTTTATTTTTCACCAAAAAAGCAGCTATTGAAAGGAAAATAAAATTAGGCACATGGACAACAGGATATAGATTAATTTTTTTAGGAATAACATATAAAAATTTAGAAAACTTTACAAGTTCTTTTGAAATGTATATCAGAGCTATTGCCTACTCTGAAGAAAGTAACTATACTCAAGTCAAAGCAAAAGCACTTACTGGTTTAGCAGAACTATATCGAATACAGGATGATTTTAAAAAAGCACTTTCCCATCATTCAGAATCAATAGAACTATTAGATAAAATTGGTGCTAAATATGATTTAGCAGAAGCATACTACCAACTAGGTTTAACATATCAAAAAATGGGTGAAATCGAAAATAGCAACACCAACTTTAACGAAGGTATCCGACTATTTAACGAAATGGAAGCACCCAAGCAAGTTGAGAAAGTGGAAAAAGCCAAAAGAGGAAATATTGATTAACCCAATGCAGATTAAAATCATGTATATGTATCGCATTTGTAAGGGTTTAGCAATGCTAAACCCTTACCCATAATGTTTTTACGATATATTTAATTTTCTCCAAGAGATTGCTCAAACTATTTCCAAACTTAAAACATCTGCGGACATATCCGCAACTAATCGCATAATCTTCAACCATTGACTACCAAGTAAAACTTCTGTAATTTCCTCACCACCGTAAACCGGAATTTCCAACTCTCTTCCGTCAATGCGTACCTTTCCTAAATAAATCCTAAAAGTCTTGATTCCCTGCGCTGTTTTTAATGGTCTTTCTCGCAAAAAACGCCAACCTAATGCTTCTAAATCTTGGGAATTAACAGCAAGTAGTTCTGTAAAACCAGTATCTAACATAGCGATTACTGGTAATTCTAAACCATCAGCAGTAATTAAATCAATTTCAAAAAAAAGCTCCCCATCACTACCAAAACTACCTACAATCATATTTTCCCAGCTACACCCGTTTCATTAATCAGAAAGATAAATGGTATAGCATTTGGATGTTTTTGCAAACACATTTGAGTCACAACTTCTTCATTTTGATCAATAAAATAATCCCCACTTTCTGAATCAACTGCCATAAACCAGTTATAATGATTTTTAATCAATTCTGGCTGCAATCTTTCAAAAATCACTCTACAGCGTTGATGATGATTTTCTAAATTATCTCTATAAAGATGTTTCTGATCTTCTGTCCACTGAATTTCAGGAAATAATCTACCCCGACGTACTTTTTGATGAGATTGAGTTTCTATCATATTTTATAGCTCCTAGATATTTATATCATAAATCATCCAACTCTATCAAGAAATGGAAGCACCCAAGCAAGTTGAGAAAGTGGAAAAAGCGAAAAGAGGAAATAAATATTGATTAACCAAATGTAGGGATTTAGCATTGCTAAACCCCTACTACATTCTTAATTACAAATTACAAATTACAAATTACTTACCCGGTTTCACCACCAATACTGAACAATTAGCCTCTTCCATTACTTGAGTGCTAACCGAACCCTGAACAATTCTCTTCATCCCCGTTAAACCACGACTACCAATCACCACTAAGTCAGTTTTATAAATATTGGCTAGTCTAATAATTTCATCCGCAGGATCACCAGTTACTAATTCTAACTCGCTTTTGACTGACAATTGTTCCTGGTATGATTGCAGCTGCTTTTCAATATGGAAATAAGCCGAATTTGGTGAGTCTGGATGAGGACGATCAGCGGGTAATTCTATTTCTGACTCTGGAGTAGGAAATACATGACAAAAAATAACTTTGGTGTTTGACGACAGCACCAAATCACCTAAAGTCTGAATTACTCGTTCAGCAATTTCCGAGCCATCCAGAGCTACTAAAATAGTTTTTAACACCGCTTTTGTCTCCTCAAGAGTAGACCCCTTAAATTATCACATCAGGAATTGTATTGGCGTGAACACCAACAATTTCCCAAATGTGAGTTTTAGTTTGCTAAAGTCACAAACCTACTATTATTAACTATGGAGTAGCTGCTGTCAACCGCATTCAGGAAAAATAAGCATTCTAAATTACTCTTCGTCCTCAACTCGCCTTCTTACTGAATCAGCATGGGAAGGCAAACCTTCAGCTTTAGCTAAAGTGTCAATTGCACCAGCCACTTTCCCCAGTGCAGTAGGTGAGTATTGGATAATACTAGAGTGTTTGAGGAAAGTTTCTACACCCAATGCAGAAGCATAACGGGCTGCACCGGAGGTAGGTAAGGTATGGTTAGGACCTGCCAAATAGTCTCCTACAGCTTCTGGTGTGGAATTACCCAGGAAAATAGCCCCAGCATGACGAATCTGAGAAATTAAAGCCCAAGGATCTTGAACTTCTAATTCTAGGTGTTCAGGAGCAAATTCATTTGAGAGTGCTGCTGCTGCTTCTAGAGATTCGACAACGACAATTAAGCCGTAATGCGCGATCGCTTTTTCTGTGTCTATTCGTCTTGGGTGATCTACCAGTTGTCTATCTACAGCTACTTGGACTTTTTTCGCTAAACCCGCATCTGTGGTCAACAAAATCGCTGCCGCCATCGGATCATGTTCAGCCTGTGCTAACAAATCCGCAGCAACGTGGGCAGGATTAGCTGTTTCATCAGCAATAATCAGCACTTCGCTAGGACCTGCTAAAGAATCAATCCCCACAGTGCCGTAAACTAGTTTTTTGGCTAAGGTGACATAAATGTTACCAGGTCCACTAATCACGTTCACTTTAGGAATTGTTTCTGTCCCATAAGCTAAAGCAGCGATCGCTTGAGCGCCCCCAATGCGATAAATTTCTTCTACCCCAGCTTCCTGGGCAGCTACTAAGACTGCTGGATTAACTGCTTTACCTGCTCCTAGTGGTGTTACCATCACTACACGAGGTACACCTGCTACTTTAGCTGGTATAGCATTCATTAGCACTGTACTGGGATAGGAAGCCCGACCTCCAGGAACGTATAAACCTGCCCGATCTACAGGAGTATAACGTTTACCCAGTACCACTTCATCATCGCCAAAGTGTACCCAGCTTTTTGGGACTCGTTGACGGTGAAACGCTTCAATTTGGCGACAAGCCAGCTGAACAGATGCCAACAAATCCTTTGATACCTGTTGGTAAGCTGCATCCAGTTCTGAACCTGTCACCCTCAGTTCTTCGGCTTGCAAGGTTTGGTGGTCAAATTCGGCTGTGTAGTGCAGTACAGCTTTGTCGCCTTGGCGCTTGACTGCTTGCAAAACCTCCCGCACTGTTGCTTCTTTGTGAAGAACCTGTTCATCGTGGGTGCGTTCGCAGATACGTTGTAGTTCGGATTTAACGTCTGCCTGCTGAGTAATAATTCGCAGCATGGAGTAAGGACAATGCCAAAATAAGAATGTTCCCGTTTGATCATTAGTTGGGCTTTTTACCCGCAGGATATCCAGCTTTCCCTAACTCTCTTCTCTAGCTTAACCTGCATTTTTTTGATACTCCCAGGATTGCCATAGATGATTTGCTCTCATCAGGAGGATTTATTGATTTCATCCCCACTAACTAGCAGGTCAGGTGCTGGTAGTTAATGCTTTGGCAACCTGGGTATTTTATGGCCAGCAATCTATTTTAACTTACCTTTGGGGGTTAAAGTCCCCTGCTTCTACAAGCAGCGGGTTTTGCGTCGAGGTAAAATCCCCGTTGCAAAACGTAATTCTAAATTCTAAATTCTAAATTCTGCATTCTTTTAACTTATTTCCCAGCTTGATTAGACATCTACAATGCTGACTCTCTTCAGCGTTTCCCCTTCAGGATCATCTGCCAGTTAAATTTTTTCTATAAAGTATAACATTGGCAATTTTGGTGCTATATTAGTAAGTCTAGTAGTGTGTGTACATATTAATTAATAGTCTTTTTGGAATTGACTGTGGCTAATACAAAATCTGCTCTTAAACGCGCCCAAATTGGAGAACGCAATCGACTCCGTAACAAAGCATATAAATCAGCAGTAAAAACGCTGATGAAGAAATACTTTACTGCTGTTGAAGTCTATGCGGCTAATCCTACTCCAGAATCAAAACAAGAATTAGAGGCTCGTATGTCTGAGGTTTACAGCAAAATTGATAAAGCTGTAAAGCGAGGTGTGCTACATCCCAACAACGGGTCTAGGAAAAAGTCAAGGTTAGCTAAAAAACTCAAACCCCTGACCCAAACAGCATAGTAGTCGTTAGTCATTAGCTAAGAGATTAATGAGCTACCCTATCCCCAGTAATGACTCCTGACTCCATCATGCAACTAGTAGACACCCACGTACATCTCAACTTTGATCTATTTCAACCAGATTTAGCAGCAGTGCGATCGCGTTGGCAAGACGCAGGGATAGTACGTTTAGTACATTCCTGTGTTCATCCCGAAGAATTCGCCAGCATTCAAACTCTAGCTCACCAGTTTCCCGAAATCAGTTTTGCCGTTGGTTTGCATCCTTTAGACGCAGCCAAATGGAATCACCAAACAGCAGAGAAAATCAAATCTCTAGCCAGTTCCGATTCTCAAGTGGTAGCAATCGGGGAAATGGGGTTAGATTTTTATAAGGCAAATAACTATGAACAACAGTACATAGTATTTGAGACGCAACTAGCGATCGCTTCTGAACTTAATTTACCAGTGATAATTCATTGTCGTGATGCAGCACCACAGGTAAGAGAAGTATTGCAAAAATGGCGGGAAATTCAAGGAGCAAGAGTGCGGGGTGTCATGCATTGTTGGGGGGGAACACCGGAAGAAACCCAATGGTTTCTCGATTTAGGCTTTTATATCAGCTTCAGTGGTACTGTAACCTTTAAAAATGCAAAAACCATACAAGCATCAGCTGCAATGGTGAGTAGCGATCGCCTACTGATAGAAACAGATTGCCCGTTTCTGTCTCCCACACCCAAAAGAGGCGAAAAACGTAATGAACCGGCTTATGTAAGTTATGTAGCCGAACAATTAGCCAAAATCAGGGGGGAAACAATAGAAGCGATCGCCCATCAAACCACAGAAAACGCCTGTAAATTATTCGGTCTGTCATTATAAGATGGCTATGAATCCACCAAGTCAATAGCCTGTTTTTCTGTATAGTGTTATCAAAAACACTTTTTGACACTTAATTTTTAAGCATTACCTGGAGTAAACCTAGTAATTTGCAAAAATTAAGACTCTCGGAGGACAAAACTGTGCTAATATTATTCCCTCCAAAACATTTTACTTGCGTCATAATGATAAAGGAAGGAATTTTGAAATAACAGCTAAAAAATGCTAGTTATAGTCAGTATAAAATCTAGCTGGTTGGGTACTAGTAATTCTTGAGTAAGATAAAAACCCAAATTTCACGAACATCTAAAATATCTCTACAAGCAGATGCTCTCAACAGATAACAAACCCTGGCAGCCTAGTTTGATATGGACGTTTGCACAACAGTTTATCTCTGTGTATAGAACTATAGAAAATTATAAAAAGTTAAGAGCCTTAGCCTTGTGACTAAAATTCAGCAAACTAAATCCATCCTGATTCAGCGCCACATCTGGCGGATTCTTCATTTTTGGGATCTCACTGTGAGTATAGATGAGGTGTTTTAAAGATACAACAGTGTGGATGTGCATAAATTAATGAACGGGTTGTTTGGGAGGGAAAGTGAGAAAAACAAATCAAACTCAGGAAGATATCAATCATCTCTGTCTTGTTGAGTTCATCCCCACACTGAATTTTAGCCATCGAAAGCTAATCATCAAGGGCGGTAATTCATTGAGAAAAAGCGCCCATTCCAAATAAATTGCTGCTGAAAACCCGTACCTGTAAACAGCAGGTGATGTCAGGAAAAGTTAACCAACACCTGCATACACAAAGCTAGAGTCGGGAAAATTACCACAGCATTATCCAAGCGAAAGTTTAACCAGGTTGACAAAGGTAGAGGCATGACTAACGAATCATATATGGAACCCGCCTTTCTGTTGCCCGACTTGATTGAAATCCAGCGTTCAAGCTTTCGCTGGTTTTTAGAAGAAGGGTTAATAGAAGAGTTGAACTCCTTTAGTCCAATTACAGACTACACAGGAAAATTAGAACTGCACTTTTTAGGTCATAACTATAAACTCAAAGAACCCAAATATAGTGTTGAAGAATCTAAACGGCGGGATAGCACTTATGCAGTGCAAATGTATGTTCCCACTAGACTCTTGAACAAAGAAACAGGGGATATTAAAGAACAAGAAGTATTTATAGGCGATCTGCCTTTAATGACAGATAGAGGTACGTTTATTATTAACGGAGCCGAGCGGGTTATCGTCAACCAAATTGTGCGATCGCCAGGAGTTTATTACAAATCAGAAACCGACAAAAACGGTAGACGGACATATTCTGCCAGCTTAATCCCTAACCGGGGAGCATGGCTGAAATTTGAAACCGACCGTAACGATTTAGTGTGGGTACGCATTGACAAAACCCGCAAATTATCAGCACAGGTACTACTCAAAGCACTAGGTTTATCAGACAACGAAATTTTTGATGCCCTACGCCATCCAGAGTATTTCCAAAAAACCATTGAAAAAGAAGGGCAATTTTCCGAAGAAGAAGCCCTGATGGAGTTGTATCGCAAACTGCGTCCTGGTGAACCACCCACAGTGTTAGGTGGACAACAGCTACTAGACTCCCGTTTCTTCGATCCCAAACGCTACGACCTGGGAAGAGTAGGCAGATATAAACTCAACAAAAAACTCCGCCTCTCCGTTCCCGACACCTTGAGAGTTCTTACCCCTGGAGACATCTTAGCAGCCGTAGATTATCTGATCAACCTAGAGTATGACATCGGCAGCATTGACGACATTGATCACCTCGGAAATCGCCGAGTTAGAAGCGTAGGCGAACTACTGCAAAACCAAGTCAGAGTAGGGTTGAACCGTTTAGAGCGGATCATTAGGGAAAGGATGACGGTATCCGATGCCGAAGTTCTCACCCCTGCTTCCCTAGTTAACCCCAAACCCCTAGTAGCAGCAATCAAAGAATTCTTTGGTTCCAGCCAACTGAGTCAGTTCATGGATCAAACCAATCCCCTGGCAGAACTGACCCATAAACGCCGACTCAGTGCCTTGGGTCCAGGTGGTCTCACCAGAGAAAGAGCCGGCTTTGCTGTTCGGGATATTCACCCCAGTCACTATGGACGCATCTGCCCTATTGAGACACCGGAAGGACCAAACGCCGGATTAATTGGTTCATTAGCTACCCATGCCCGTGTTAACCTCTATGGATTTCTAGAAACTCCATTTAGACCAGTAGAAAACGGACGAGTCTGCTATGAAAAAGCAGCAGTGTACATGACTGCGGATGAAGAAGATGACCTGCGGGTAGCACCTGGAGACATCCCAGTAGATGAAAACGGACACATTCAGGGACTACAAGTACCAGTCCGCTATCGTCAAGAATTCTCCACCACCACCCCCGAACAAGTAGACTACGTAGCAGTTTCCCCAGTACAGATAGTTTCAGTGGCAACCAGCATGATTCCCTTTTTGGAACATGACGACGCTAACCGGGCGCTGATGGGTTCTAATATGCAACGGCAAGCAGTACCTTTGCTCAAGCCAGAACGACCCTTAGTAGGTACAGGCTTAGAAGCTCAAGGTGCAAGAGACTCAGGAATGGTAATTGTTTCCCGAACAGATGGAGACGTTGTGTATGTAGATGCTGCGGAAATTCGGGTGAGAGTCAGAGAAAAAGCCATTGCTAGTGGGGAAGAAAACAGCAACACCAAACCCCAGGAAGTGAGATATGTGTTGTCTAAATATCAACGTTCCAACCAAGACACCTGCCTGAACCAAAAACCACTGGTTCGCATTGGCGAAAAAGTCATCGCCGGGCAAGTTTTGGCAGATGGTTCTTCCACCGAGGGCGGGGAACTGGCACTAGGACAAAACATAGTCGTGGCCTATATGCCCTGGGAAGGCTACAACTACGAAGACGCGATTTTGATTTCCGAGCGACTAGTGCAGGATGACATTTATACCTCAATTCACATTGAAAAATTTGAAATTGAAGCCAGACAGACCAAGCTCGGACCCGAAGAAATCACCAGAGAAATTCCCAACGTGGGGGAAGATGCCCTCAGACAATTGGATGAACAGGGAATTATTAGAATTGGAGCCTGGGTGGAAGCCGGAGACATTCTAGTGGGAAAAGTCACGCCTAAAGGGGAATCGGACCAACCACCGGAAGAAAAACTGCTCAGGGCAATCTTTGGGGAAAAAGCCCGTGACGTGCGGGATAATTCTCTGCGAGTTCCCAATGGGGAAAAAGGCCGGGTGGTGGATGTACGTTTGTTCACCAGAGAACAGGGGGATGAACTGCCACCAGGGGCAAATATGGTAGTGCGGGTGTATGTGGCACAGAAGCGCAAGATTCAAGTCGGTGACAAAATGGCAGGGAGACATGGCAACAAGGGGATTATTTCCCGCATTTTGCCAGCGGAAGATATGCCCTATTTGGCTGATGGTTCGCCGGTGGATATTGTGCTGAATCCTTTGGGTGTACCCAGCCGGATGAATGTGGGACAGGTGTTTGAATGTTTGTTGGGCTGGGCTGGTCACAATTTGGGAGTGCGGTTTAAGATTACTCCCTTTGATGAAATGTATGGTGAAGAATCTTCCCGCCGGATTGTCCATGGCAAATTGCAAGAAGCTAGGGATGAGACGGGGAAAACCTGGGTATATAACCCGGATGATCCGGGTAAGGTAATGGTTTATGACGGACGCACTGGTGAACCATTTGACCGTCCGATTACGGTGGGTGTGGCCTATATGCTGAAGCTGGTGCATTTGGTGGATGACAAAATTCATGCTCGTTCCACTGGTCCTTATTCTTTAGTGACTCAACAACCTTTGGGTGGTAAGGCGCAACAGGGTGGACAAAGGTTTGGAGAAATGGAAGTGTGGGCGCTGGAGGCTTTTGGTGCGGCCTATACTTTGCAGGAATTGTTAACAGTCAAGTCTGATGATATGCAGGGTAGAAATGAAGCTTTGAATGCCATTGTCAAAGGTAAAGCTATTCCCCGTCCGGGAACACCGGAGTCGTTCAAGGTGTTGATGCGAGAGTTGCAATCTTTGGGTTTGGATATTGCGGTGCATAAGGTGGAAACCCAAGTTGATGGCAGTTCTTTGGATGTGGAGGTTGACCTGATGGCAGACCAAGCTGCTCGTCGCACTCCACCCCGTCCTACCTATGAGTCTCTTTCTCGTGAGTCGTTGGAAGAAGAGGAGTAGGAATTTAGAATTTAGAATTTAGAATTTAGAATTTAGAATTTAGAATTTAGAATTTAGAATTTAGAAAATAAAAATATTCTCAATTCTCTTAATTTTAAATTCTCAATTCTTTTCAATTCTGCATTCTTCATTCTAAATTCTAAATTCTCTTCATTCTTCATTCTCAATTCTTCATTCTAAATTCTTATGAGATCAGTTCAATCTAATCAATTTGACTACGTAAAAATCGGCATTGCTTCGCCGGAACGGATTCGGGCTTGGGGTGAACGCACTTTACCCAATGGTCAGGTGGTGGGTGAGGTGACAAAGCCAGAAACCATCAATTACCGGACTCTGAAGCCAGAGATGGATGGTTTGTTTTGTGAGCGGATTTTTGGACCAGCTAAGGATTGGGAATGCCATTGCGGTAAGTATAAAAGGGTGCGTCACAGAGGCATTGTCTGTGAACGCTGCGGGGTGGAGGTGACGGAATCACGGGTGCGGCGGCACAGGATGGGGTTTATTAAGCTGGCTGCACCTGTCGCTCATGTGTGGTATCTCAAGGGCATCCCCAGTTATATTGCTATTTTGCTGGATATGCCGCTGCGGGATGTGGAGCAAATTGTTTATTTCAATTCCTACTGCGTGTTAGCTCCTGGTAATGCGGATACTCTGGTATATAAACAACTGTTGAGTGAAGACCAGTGGCTAGAAATTGAGGATGCTATTTACAGCGAAGATTCCCAACTGGTGGGGGTGGAAGTAGGCATTGGGGCAGAGGCGCTGTTGCGATTGTTGGCAGATATTAATCTGGAACAAGAGGCGGAAAATCTGCGGGAAGAAATTGGCAACGCTAAGGGGCAGAAGCGAGCTAAGTTAATTAAACGGCTGCGGGTGATTGATAATTTTATTGCCACTGGTTCTAAGCCAGAGTGGATGGTGATGTCGGCTATTCCGGTGATTCCTCCAGATTTGCGCCCGATGGTGCAGTTGGATGGGGGGAGATTTGCCACTAGTGATTTAAATGATTTATACCGTCGGGTAATTAACCGTAACAACAGGTTAGCGAGACTGCAAGAAATTTTGGCTCCTGAGATCATTGTCCGTAACGAAAAACGGATGTTGCAAGAAGCGGTAGATGCGTTGATTGACAATGGTCGGCGGGGTCGGACGGTGGTGGGAGCAAATAACCGCCCGTTGAAGTCCCTTTCAGACATTATTGAGGGTAAACAAGGACGATTCCGGCAAAACCTGTTGGGTAAACGGGTAGATTATTCAGGGCGGTCTGTAATTGTGGTGGGACCCAAGCTACAAATCCACCAATGTGGACTGCCCAGAGAAATGGCCATTGAACTGTTCCAGCCCTTTGTGATCAATCGCCTGATTCGTTCCGGCATGGTGAACAACATCAAGGCAGCGAAAAAACTGATTTCTCGCAATGACCCCAGCGTGTGGGATGTGTTGGAAGAGGTGATTGAGGGACATCCGGTGATGTTAAACCGAGCGCCCACACTGCACAGATTGGGAATCCAGGCTTTTGAGCCAATTTTGGTAGAAGGGAGAGCCATTCAACTGCACCCTCTGGTATGTCCGGCTTTCAATGCTGACTTTGATGGCGACCAAATGGCGGTTCACGTGCCTTTGTCGTTGGAGAGTCAGGCGGAAGCGCGTTTGTTGATGTTGGCTTCTAATAACATTCTGTCTCCAGCTACGGGTAAGCCTATTGTTACTCCTAGTCAAGATATGGTGTTAGGGGCATATTACCTAACTGCGGAAAATCCTGGGGCGATGAAAGGAGCGGGAAAATATTTTGCTTCCATGGATGATGTAGTGATGGCCTATCAACAGGAAGTGATTGACCTTCATGCTTATATTTATGTGCGGTTTGATGGAGAAATGGAAACCAGTCAACCGGATATTGAGCCGTTAGAGGTGATTGAAAACGAAGACAAGACCCGGACTTTGTTGTATAAATTCCGCCGAGTCCGTCAAGATGCCCAGGGTAATTTGCTTTCTCAGTATATATACACTACTGCTGGTCGGGTGATTTATAACCAAGCAATTGAAGAAGCATTAGCAAGCTAGGTGAATGAAGAATTTAGAATT
>NZ_JAYGHA010000010.1:77839-97913 GCF_034931405.1 Anabaena sp. UHCC 0451
TTCCAAATTCCAAATTCTAAATTCCAAATTCTAAATTCCAAATTCTAAATTCCAAATTCCAAATTCCAAATTCTAAATTCCAAATTCTAAATTCCAAATTCCAAATTCCAAATTCCAAATTCTAAATTCTAAATTCTAATGATTAAGGACTAATGACTATGACTGAAAAAATGATTTTTCGTAATTTTGTTGTTAACAAAGGTAAACTGAGAAACTTAATTTCTTGGGCGTTTACCCATTACGGAACAGCGCGGACAGCGGTGATGGCAGATAAGCTCAAGGAATTAGGCTTCCGTTATGCCACCAAGGCTGGGGTATCAATTAGTGTAGATGACTTGATGGTTCCACCTTCCAAGCGATCGCTCCTAGAAGCAGCAGAGGAAGAAATTCTCAGCACCGAAGCCCGGTTTAAACGGGGGGAAATCACGGAAGTTGAACGTTTCCAGAAGGTGATTGACACCTGGAATGGAACATCTGAAAGCCTCAAGGATGAAGTTGTTACTTACTTCAAAAAAACCAATCCTCTCAACTCCGTATATATGATGGCTTTTTCGGGAGCTAGGGGTAACATTTCCCAAGTTAGGCAATTGGTGGGAATGAGGGGATTGATGGCAGATCCCCAGGGGGAAATTATTGATTTACCCATCAAAACCAACTTCCGAGAAGGATTAACAGTTACAGAATATATTATTTCTAGTTATGGAGCCAGGAAGGGGTTAGTTGATACGGCGCTGCGGACTGCGGACTCTGGATATCTGACCCGGCGGTTGGTGGATGTTTCCCAGGATGTGATTATCCGGGAGTTTGACTGTGGCACTAACAGGGGTGTTCCCATTCGGGACATGACTGAAGGGGCGAAGGTGTTGATTCCCATTGGCACAAGATTAATGGGCAGGGTAGTGGGGGAAGACGTGATTCACCCGACTACGGGGGAAATTATCGCCGTTCGCAACACGCCTATTTCCGATGACTTGGCCGCAGTGATTCAAAAAGCTGGAGTTAAGGAAGTTGTCGCGCGATCGCCTCTTACCTGTGAAGCTGCCCGTTCGGTATGTCAACACTGTTATGGTTGGAGTTTGGCACACGCCAAGATGGTGGATTTGGGGGAAGCAGTGGGGATTATTGCTGCTCAGAGTATTGGTGAACCAGGTACACAGTTAACCATGCGGACTTTCCACACCGGGGGAGTTTTCACAGGGGAAGTGGCACAACAGGTAAGAGCCAAGATTGATGGCACGGTGAAGTTTTCCCGCAAGTTAAAAACCAGACCCCACCGGACTCGTCATGGTGAGGATGCTTTGTATGCTGAAAACAACGGCACAATGGTATTAGAAGCTAAGGGGGGAGCGGAAAACCAAGAAATTTCCATTACCCAAGGTTCAACTTTATACATTGTGCCGGGACAACAGGTGAAGGTCGCCCAATTGATTGCTGAGGTAGCTTTGGGAGGGAGAACCACCAGGGCAAATACTGAAAAAGCAGTTAAGGATGTGGCAACTGACCTGGCGGGAGAAGTGCAGTTTGCCGATGTGGTGGCTGAACAAAAAACCGACCGTCAAGGCAACACCACCACCACCGCGACCAGGGGGGGATTGATTTGGATTTTATCTGGTGATGTTTATAATTTGCCTCCTGGGGCAGAACTGGTGGTGAAAAATGGCGATGGCATTGCTACCAATGGGGTTTTGGCTGAAACCAAGTTAACCAGTGTCCATGGTGGGGTAGTGCGGCTGCCGGAGGTGATTCCTGGTAAGGCAACCAGGGAAATTGAAATTATCACAGCTTCGGTGATTTTAGACCAAGCCACGGTGACGGTGCAGAGTTCCCAAGGGAAGAATAATTATTTAGTGCATACAGGATTGGGGACTGGGGACCAGGGACTAGGGATCAGGGACCAGGGACAAGATCAGAGTTCTTCCCAATCACCAATCCCCAATCACCAATCCCCAATCCCCAAATCCCAAACCTTTAACCTGCGAACCACACCGGGAACTAAGGTGCAGAATGGCCAGGTGGTGGCGGAATTGATTGATGACCGTTATCGGACTACCACTGGTGGGTTTTTGAAGTTTGCTGGCATTGAGGTGCAGAAAAAAGGTAAGGCTAAGTTAGGTTATGAAGTGGTGACAGGGGGAACTCTGTTGTGGATTCCTGAAGAAACCCACGAGGTGAACAAGGATATTTCTTTGTTGTTGGTGGAAGATGGACAATTTGTGGATGCGGGTACGGAGGTTGTCAAGGACATTTTCTGTCAAACCAGCGGCGTGATTGAAGTTACCCAAAAGAATGATATTTTGCGGGAGGTGGTGATTAAGCCTGGTGAACTGCTGATGGTGGATGATCCGGAGGCGGTGCTGGGGCGAGATAACACTTTTGTCCAGCCTGGGGAAGAGTTTTTGGGAGTGGTGGCGACAGAGTTGCGCTACATTCAATATGTGGAATCACCAGAAGGACCGGCTTTGTTGAGTCGGCAGGTGGTGGAATTTGATGTTCCTAATAATCCAGACTTGCCTTCAACGACTTCAGTTAGCCAAGAAACTGGCAGGTCAATTCAGATGCGAGCAGTGCAGCGGTTGCCCTATAAGGATTCGGAACGAGTGAAGTCGGTGGAAGGGGTGGAACTGCTGCGGACGCAGTTGGTGTTGGAAATTGACTCAGAAGGTGAACATGATCATGCGGCTTCACCGTTGGCTGCGGATATTGAGTTGGTTGCTGATAGTGAAAATGCTGAGATTCAGAGATTGCAGTTGGTGATTTTGGAGTCTTTGGTAATTCGCCGGGATATTGCGGCTGATGCCACCCAAGGCAGCACCCACACGACTTTGGAAGTGGAGGATGGCATGACCATTGCACCTGGGGCGGTGGTAGCTCGGACACAGATTTTGTGTAAGGAAGGGGGCGTTGTCCGTGGTGTACGGAGAAATGCGGAAGCGGTGCGGCGTTGTTTGGTGTTGCGAGACAGTGACATGATGACTCTGACTGCTACCACAGCACCAACGGTGAAAAAAGGAGATTTATTGGTTGAAGGTGCAGAAATCGCTCCTGGTGTGTTTGCACCAGAGTCAGGACAGGTAGTAGAAGTGAAAGCAGGTAACAGGTTACAGGTTACAGGTGACAGTAAAGAAAATACTCCCGCTGCTGCTGCTTATGACATTACAGTCAGAGTTGGCCGTCCTTATCGAGTCAGCCCTGGGGCAATGTTGCAAATTGAAGATGGTGGTTTGGTGCAGCGGGGTGACAATTTGGTGTTGTTGGTGTTTGAGAGAGCCAAGACTGGGGATATTATTCAAGGTTTGCCCAGAATTGAAGAGTTGCTAGAAGCCCGTAAACCCAAGGAAGCTTGCATCTTGTGCCGTCGTCCGGGTGAGGTGAAGGTAGTTTATGGTGATGGGGATGAAGCCTATGCTGTGAAGGTGGTGGAATCTAACGGTACGGTGACTGATTATCCTCTCGGACCTGGACAAAACCTGATGGTTCCCGATGGCGCTCATGTGGAAGCTGGTCAACCTTTGACTGATGGACCTTCTAATCCCCATGAGATTTTAGAGATTTTCTTTAGTCTTGGCAATGCTCCTGGTTCGTCGGTGCAAATGGAGGATGGTATTTATGCTTGTGCTAGTTTGGCACTACAAAAGGTACAAAGCTTTTTGGTGAATGAAGTGCAGATGGTGTATCAGTCTCAAGGGATTGAGATTTCTGACAAACACATTGAGGTGATTGTCCGACAGATGACGAATAAAGTCAGGATTGATGATGGTGGTGACACGACTATGTTGCCTGGTGAGTTGGTGGAATTGCGCCAAGTTGAGCAGGTGAATGAGGCGATGTCTATTACTGGTGGGGCTAAGGCTCAGTATACTCCGGTGTTGTTGGGGATTACTAAGGCATCCTTGAATACGGACAGCTTCATTTCTGCTGCTTCTTTCCAAGAAACTACCAGGGTGTTAACTGAGGCTGCGATTGAGGGTAAGTCTGATTGGTTGCGTGGTTTGAAGGAAAACGTGATCATTGGGCGGTTGATTCCGGCTGGTACTGGTTACAACACCTATGATGAACCTACTGCTATTGAGGATTATGGTACTGATTTGGGTACTGGCGTTTTAGATGAGGTTGATGATCCGCTGGATATGGTGTTAGATGACCGCACTGCTAAACTTTATAGCTTGGATGCTCCTGGTTTGAGTGATACTAGTTATGATGCTAGACGCGGTGAGCGGTCAATTTTGGATGATGATGATGATTTGATTGCTGATGAAATAATTTCGGGTGTTGAAGAAGAGGAAGAGGAAGAATACGAAGAAGAAGAGGATGATTATGATGAAGAATAAATTAGGAGCATCCGCATTCAGTAGAAACTAAAACTGTATTAAGTTGAAAAAGGCAAAAGAAAATAAACTTTTGCCTTTTACTTTTGAGCTAACTAAAGTTTCTTGACATACTCCCCGCCCTGAAAGTGCGGAGATTCTTTCTTTCAAACAACAGTTGCAGTTTCATACCGTCTTACACTATCTCACCCAACAAACAATGCCCTGCCTGTTTCCACTATTCTATCAAAGAGCCGTCCTCAAAGGACGGGAAACCTCAAACCCGTTTTTTCGGTAAATCAAAAATTAGTAACTGTGACGCTTAAACCAGAATCAAGCTTGGGAACCTTTAAATATTCGACTGGTTCATAATCTTGACGATTTGGGTTATTGGTTGCAGAACATGGTTGAAAGAAAGTTTCTGGATTGTTAATATATTCCAGCGGATTAATTTTTTTGCATTCTGGATCACTTACGCTCAAACTTGCATCATTAGTGGTAGAATCATCGCTGACAAGATTCCACTTATTGTTAATTGTGGCTGCTTCAGTTACTAAATTAGCAGCTTGGTTAGGGTTAGCATTAGCACTAGGATTGATAGCGATTCCTGCGGACAGTAAACTAATCACAAAGGTTAAGGAGAAAAGAGATAATTTCATTAGGATTTAAGATTAATCAAAAAATTACAATCTTTTCAGCAAAAATACTGAATACATAATAACATTTTAAACTGGATTTGCAGTTTATTTGAAAAATAAGAGGGTTTTTCTTAATTTTTCTTCTTAACAGTCGGTTAAACTTTAAGTTTTTCATATTATTATTTCATTATTTTTCGATGGCTGACATAAGTTGCAAAATTCAAATAGACTGTTGAAGATTGGTAAATTTGGACAAAAGCTATCTATTCAGTTATAATTCATGCTGTTATAGCCCTTGCTCCACTGTTATGGATAAGTAGCTAACAAGAAAAGTTACTGCTATTCCTAATCATTACTCCTTTGTCGATAGTAATTTGTAACAAAAATGTCTTTAAAAATTGTTTCCAATTTTGATAGTAGTTTTACACTCACCCCAGAATCTAAAGAAACTCTGTTTCAATTATTAACTAATCAATCATTTTTAAGGCAAATTTGTCAAAGTTCTCAATGGGTAAATATTGAATTTACACAACTGCTTTTTCAACCTGTTCCTTATAGTTTAAATACTCCTAAAGGTATGCCATCAGAGTTTGAAAAATATCAGGAATCTGATGATTATATAATCATTAATGTACCGCCAAATTTCATGTTTAATGCTAAAATCTTTAAACCTAGTCGCCTTTGTGCAATTTATCGAAAAACCGCTTAAATATTATGAATAATTGCACAATTACTGCTGTAGTAAATTAGTAAATCATAAATTTAATTAAGATGACTACTGAAACTAATATTTCTAGTTTAGCCAGTTTAGAATATGTTGCTTACATTGACGATAATGGTGAATTACCAGCACAATTTCTGGGTAAAATAGGAGTCTACGCTATTTTTGACCAAGCAAAAATTCTACAATTTGTTGGTTATTCTCGTGATGTTTATCTCAGTTTTAAGCAGCATATAGTCCGTCAACCAGAAAAATGTTATTGGCTGAAGGTGCAAACTATCGAACGCCCTAACCGCACAATTTTAGAACAAATTGAAAATACTTGGATTTCTGAAAATTGCAGTCTTCCTTCAGGTAATGGCGAAAATAAAGAAAAATGGACTAATCCTATTAATAGCAATGCACTGATGACAACTGAAGAACAAACTAAATATGAAAATCCACTAATTGATGATTTGGACAAAATGAAACTTATTAAAAATGTAGCTCGACGAGTTGAATCTGAAATTTTAGCGGTATTAGAATCACGGGGACTCAAGACCCCAATTCGCTTTAATCCTAAATTAAAGGAAGAAGGTTTACTAGATTTAAAATAGCATAGTTGAGATTTTTGAGATTTTTGTGAGCGCCGAAAGCACCTTACCTCATATCCATAAATAACAAACTTATCTGTTTAGGCTCTATAGTGTGGGTTGTCAGGTGTGGGGAAGAATGTTCTATGATCTCTTCCCTATTCCCCGTTCCCTGTTATTGTTCCCTATTCCCTGTATGAATTACGAAATAGCACGCAAACTACTTATAGACCAAACCACAAGCGACGAAAACCCAGATACCTTATTAAACCGTCTAAAACAAGGAAAACCACCAGTACCAGGTCAAATTACCTCTGTTTTGTTAGCTTTGAGAGTGGTATTTGAATCTCTGAAAGATACAATCAGCTTAGACAAAGAACTGGCCTATGCCTTGTATAAATTAGGTATTAGAGCTTTGCAGTTATTTGCTACAGGACGCAAAGCAGGTATTGACTGGCCGCCACTGCTAAAAGAAGATTTACAACGCATTTCTCTAGCAACTGAAAGTATCTTTTCCGGTACTTGGGAAACCTTAAGCAGAGCCGGTAAGCTGAAGGATGAAGAATAATCAGAAATTTCAAATTACCAACTAACTACATTCTTGTCCTAACGTGTTCTCAGTTCTGCCTCTACCTTGTCTAGATCAGATTTAAGAAAAAGTGTCATTCTACCACTTAGAGCCTTTCCTTCTTTGGGTTTAGCAATTTCTACCCAATAAGCGTAGCGATCGCCTACCCGTAATTCTCCTTTTAAAGCCTCTCGAATCGGAGTTTTTGCTAAACGCGCTTGATTAATTGCACTTTGGTTAGGATACGCATAAACTACCTTGGCGCGGTTATAGTCTTGATAAATATCTGGGCTATAAATTACGCGCAAAGATTCTTCAAGCCGCTCAATTGTCACGCCATTAATTCCATCGTACATGGTCATGCGCTCAGTACGAATTGTGCTACGGTCTTTAGTAAATGTTACCTTACCTGGAGGTAATACTGACGCTTGAAAGGTGAATCTTTGAGCAGCTGTATCACTTTTACTCACAAACAATTTTTCTCCACTTCTAGGGCGGAGGGTTGGATGAGCTTGAATCCAGCTTATTACTTCCTCTGTGCTTTCTCCTGGTAATGCTTTGGCTGGAGAATTCAGCAGTATTAACCCAGATAAGCCAGGTATAAAGAAACTAGAAAAAATTAAAAATTTACGCAAAGATTTTTTTAGCATTTTCCTATTTTAGGAATAACATCACTATTGAAAATAGTCTTCCCATTTTTTCCATAGGATTAAACTTTATCTTAAAATTGATCTTTTCAGCCTAGATCCCCAACTTCTCAAATCCAACAAGTCGGGGATGTAACTAACTTAACAAGGTAACATTGCCACTTTGATAACTTTACGCGCTTTCATATCAGCAAAAACCTGTTCTAAATCTTGTAATGGCCGCTGTTCACTAATAAGTAACTCAAAAGGAATCTTTTTACTAGCGATGAGTGATAAAGCAGCACGTACATATTCAGGTGTATTATGAAACACACCTTTTAAGGTCAGTTCACTATAATGTAGCTGTTCTGTATTAACTGAAATTTTCGTATCTTTGGGACAGCCACCAAATAAGTTTACAATTGCACCAGGACGGGCGCAAGCGATCGCTATTTCCCACACACTAGGAACACCTGTAGCTTCTATCACTACATCAGCACCCCACCCATCAGTTAATTCTTTTACTACCGCAGGAATATCCGCTAATTGATGGTAATTAAAAGTCTGTGCTGCACCCAATTTTTTGCCAATTTTCAGCCTTTGATCATTACCTCCCCACAGAAATACCTCAGCTTGCATTTCCGTAGCTAAAACCGCTACAAACATTAAACCTATCGCCCCATCTCCCAGCACAACTACACGGTTTTGAGGTTTGACATGAGAACGCCCCAACCCATGCAAAACACAGGCTAAAGGTTCTGTCATTGCTGCTAATGCAAACGGTAACTGATCGGGAATAGGCAGCATATTATACTGGACAATCGGCGCGGGAATTTTCAGATATTCGGCAAAAGTGCCATTATTCCAAGTTAAATTGGGACAGAGAGAATATTCTTGGCGTTGACAAAAAAAACATTTCATGCAGGGTGCAGAATTATTAGCGACAATGCGATTTCCAACCTGCCAATTATGCACACCAGCACCTACAGCCACAATTGCTCCCGCCGCTTCATGGCCAAATAGCGTTGGTGGTGTTAGCATCCTCGCATGACCACCACGCCGCCATACCTTCAAATCTGTACCACAAGTTGTAGCCGCCCCTACTTTAATCACCACTTCCCCATCTGCGGGGGTAGGATCTGGGACTTCCTGTAAGCGTAAATCTTCTTGACCGTAAAGTAAAGCTGCTAACAAAGCTTTTTACCTAAGAATTAGCTGTCATTAGATTTTACAGGATATTGTGGTATGGCGATTTTTCAAAACAACATCTTTTCTCACTTCTTCTATTACTACAAGTTATACCTCAACTAATTGTCTACAACAAAAAATTATCTTTGTTTTGGATTGACTACTTAATCAATCCTTCTCTTGCCTTTTGCCACTTTTTCAGCAAGCCCTACATAAACAACTAAAATAGCCCTTAACTTCCCTATCTTTGCACCTCATATCCAGGATTGAAGGATGAACAGGATTTGATTGTTTGCGATTGGTTGAATTTAAAATAAATTTTCAGTATTTATCAGTATTTATAAGAAAAATGCAGTGTGGAATGTGGGATGTTAGAGACAAAAAAAATTGCCCCCTGAAATCAGGAGGCGAACCGCCAAAAGTCATATTTCTTAACACGCGGGTGCTTGTCTACGCTTTTAGCTGGCAACGTATTCTTTAACATTGGCGCGACGGCGACGTAAATGTGCAAGAGCTTGATGCTCTAATTGACGGACTCGTTCACGGCTAAGGTTTAACCGTTCACCAACTTTCGCCAAAGACATTTCATTACCATCTTCCAAGCCAAACCGGAGAGCTACAACTTCCCGCTGTTGGGGTGTAAGTTCTGCTAACAGGTTATTTAGGTCTTGGCGCAAGAATTCCTGAGTGGTGTAATACTCTGGTGATGGACCATCATCTTCCAACATTTCTTGCAGTTCAGTGTCTTGGTTATCACCAACTCGCACATCTAAAGAAACTGGCTGACGAGCCATATTCATATACTCACGAATCTGAGCAGGTTCTAATTCCAGTTCTTTAGCGATTTCTGTCGGTGTTGGGGATCTGCCCAACTTTTGCGCCAACTCACGTTGCACTTTTTTGATTTTGTTCAGCTTTTCGGTAATATGGATAGGTAAGCGGATAGTGCGACCTTGTTGAGCGATCGCTCGTGTAATTGCTTGGCGAATCCACCAGTAAGCATAAGTTGAGAATTTATAACCCCGCATGGGATCAAATTTCTCCACACCTCTTTCTAATCCCAATGTTCCTTCCTGGATTAAATCCAGAAACTCCATGTTGCGCTTCTGATATTTTTTCGCAATAGCCACAACCAAGCGTAAATTCGCCTCAATCATTTTTTGCTTGGCTCGTTTACCTTGTGCAACCGTCTGCTTAACTTCGTTTTCGGATTGGTTAACATGAGCAGCCCATTCTGCTAAACTAGGTTCATGGTCTAAATTTTTAGCTAAAACTTCTTTAGCTTCTAGCAAAGTCATCATTAGCTGCACTTGCTTCCCAAATACAATCTCTTGCTCACGGGTTAGCAGTGGCACACGACCAATCTCCCGCAGATAGGTTCTTACCATATCAGCTGTGAATTTGGCGTTCAGGTTTTCGGTTTCGCTGTTAACTGTAGGCATTGGTGCGTTGTCCTCTACTCCCTAAACAAAATGGATCTTTTCTCAACTAGGGCGGATGAATAAGGGTGGCATACACATCAATAGACATCATCTGAGCTACTATAAGCACTTAATTTATATAGCCGTTGTCACGACGGTGCTACCCTGGAAGGGGTTCCCCGACCCTTCTTCACTGTTAGAACATCTTAGAAGCACACTGGTTTGTTTTCAAGAATTCTTCCTTTCTTCAATATTTGACCACAACTGTCAAACACGAAGTCAGTATGAGTTTTATCTTTTTATGGTACGGTAAATCTGGCAGATAGTAAAGAGAAGCAGATAAATCTTCCTATTATAAAGCAAACTTGACTAACTGGTAAATATTGTTTTCAGGTTTCTGAAAACGCTGACTATATCTATAGTGACGTTAAAAACCCCTCTTCTGTTGCTTCAAAGTAGCCGGATAACCGAACTTATGAAGCTACCCCGATGGAGGGATGTTACTAATTTTAGATTTTGGATTTTGGATTTTGGATTTTGGATTGATCAATCACCTCTTCCCCAATCACCAATCACCCTTGAATTACTAAAAACCTAAGTCGGCTTTGGCTAGTTCTGCGGCGGCGAAAACTTCCGCATCTGACTTATCTTCCCAAACTTGGTCGCCAATTTCCGCATAAAAAGCTGAATCATACGGACGGGTACGTACAACTACAGGCATAGGAACAGCGTGGCCTAAAATGAGGGCTTGTTGCTTAGAGTCTAATTTAGCCAAGACTGAGCGCAAAGCTCCCGCACCAGATACACCTGTAAAAATGGCATCAATATCTTTCTCATCGTTAAGCAAAGCTGTGATGCGAGTACCAATTTGGGACATAACCTCATTATCTATCCCAGAAGGGCGTTGATCAACTACCAAAAGTGTTACGAAATATTTTCTCAATTCTCTAGCTATAGTTCCAAAGATGGTACTTTGTACCACCGATGGGTCAAGAAAGCGGTGAGCTTCTTCTATTGTAATCATTAATGGCGTTGGCCGATCTAGAGGATTTTTACTTTGCAGAAACTTATCTGCTCTTTTGACATAATGCTCATGAATACGCCTGGTGATCATATTCGTCACCAACATATAAGAGAGCATATTTGACTGGGAACCGAATTCTATCACAACATTTTTCCCAGCTTCTAAAGATTGTAATATTTTGTTAATATAATTTTGGGGACACACCGCTCGCATATATTTTAAACTATCTAAACGTAATAATTTCCGTTGTAAAGAAGTAATTGAACCTGGATGTCCTGGTTTATCATCGCAAAATATTTTAATATCCTCACCAGTCATATTGAACAATTGAGGAATCCAAGATTTACCTAATTCATTACATAATATATTGGCATTATCTAAGGCTGCTTCTGAAAGTCCTAGCTCTCTACCACATAGTTTAATATCTTCAACTTCAATTTGCTCATAACTAAGATACAGTTCTTGAGCATCTCGTACACCTCGGCGCTTGGTTGATTCTGGGTCAAGAGTATAAACTTCAACTTTACCGGGAAATAATTGTTTTAAACCTTTAACTGTGTTAACTTCTTTACCTTCTGCGACTGCTTCCCAGCCATATTCTGAGTGCATATCAAAAATTAAGTTAACAGCCGCATTTTTGCGAATCACACCGGCTAAAAGTAAGCGGGTCAGAAAAGATTTACCAGTCCCAGATTTGCCAAAAACGCCATTACTCCGTTCCACGAAGCGGTTCAGATCAATACAAATCGGCACATCCATATCTAAGGGTTTACCGATGGAAAAGTTTTTTCTGTGGGGGTCATCTTCCCAACCAAACACTTTACGGAAGTCATCTTCAAGAGCTTCGTAAACTTGGCTAAAGTGACTGGGTATAGTTTTTACAGGTAATAATTCCATCGTCGTGCTGGTTTGCGGTTGAAATGATGCTAAACCATTGGTAGAGGGAATAAAGGGATTGAGAGATTTACCATTGCTAGAGAAGGAAGTTTCCTGAGTTTCCGGGGTAAACATCAACATTGGTGCGAGGTTGACCATTCCATAAGTACCGCTTCCGGCTAAAACTTCTCGCAAAAATGTATCTTCCCAACTGGGAGGGTTAGCCATAATCCGCGCATTTGCTGCACCTAGAGATACATCTGTCAGCATACAGAAAAAACGCGATCGCACACCTTGTACCACCAGAAATTTACCCACCCGCATATCTTCTACAGAAATATCCGGGTGTAATCTCACTTCTAAACCCCCGGTTAGCGAACCTTCGATGACTGAACCTAATGGTTGTCCTGAATTCATTTTAAATAGGGAATAGGGAATAGGGAATAGGGGGAATAGGGAACAGGGAATAGGGAACAGGGAACAGGGAATAGGGAATAGGGAATAGCGGAATAGTTTATTTTCTACCCAGTCACCAGTCCCCAGTCACCAGTCACCAGTCACCAGTCACCAGTCCCCAGTCCCCAGTCCCCAGTCACTTAATCAATTTGAATTGAAGTAGGTGTGCTTCCAGTGGTAGGAGGTTTACCTGATAAGGGTTTTCTAAATTGGTCATAGAGGCGATCGCGCCAGGTAAAAAATGGTTCATAATCAGGATTATCCGCTAAAATAGGTAATCCTTTACCTCTGAGAGACTCTGGTAAATCCAAATAAGGACCTGGTGGGAACTTCAATAATATTGATAATCCCGCCACAGCTAAATCAGCTATAGTGGGTTCATCTCCCAACAGATAAGGACTATCTGATAATAATTCTGTGAGGATTTCTAAATCTTGTCTTAAACTTGCGATCGCAGACTTGATGACATCGGGACTAAACCCAACTCCCAAACCTAACACATTGAGAAAATCAGCTGGGACACCTTCAACCATACTTTTGAAAATATCTGGTGTTGAGACAGGTAATAAAGATTTGCGGAAATTTTGATCTTGACTAATCGCAGCAAATAGAGCTTTTCTACCCTTAATACCGATAGATTCATCTGCCCAATCTTCCAATAATAAAGCCTGGGCGCGTTTTTTCCTATCCGTGGGTATCAGTGGACGATCTGGATATTCTGAGTCTAAATACTTAGCAATTTCTGTTGAATCTACAATATATCTATGTCCATCCTTTAATACTGGAACTTGTTTTTGGCCAGTCAACCGAAATAATTCTACTTGTCCGATGCCTGGTGTCACTTCAATTTTGCGATAATCTAATCCTTTGTAATCTAGGCATAGACGCACTTTTTCTGAATATTGAGATAATTCCCACTGATATAATTCCAGCATATTTTATTCGGTGCTAACTAACTAACTAACTTATTTTACAATTCTATATTTAGTTTAGGTAACTTTTCTAGGAATACCAATTTTATATGAGGCTGTACAGAATGATGAAATTCATGAATTTATCTATTTCCATCTGGATTTATCTGCGGTTAATTCTTGTTGATATCTGATACTATGCACTACATCTAAAGGCAAAGAAAAAAGATATATTAGGAACACGGCACGCTACACTCATACATCTTATTTGATGATTGCCATATCTCCAAAAACATGGCTAAAAAATTGCATTAGTTTGGTGCTAAATCCTGCTGATGAGAATTCAGATTAATAAATATGCAAAGGTTTATCTTAGAGTGTTTGAAAAATCTAAATTCATACTCTCTGGGCGATTATAAAGATGCCTCCGGCACGCTTCGCGAACGCGGCTACACAGACAGAACCCACCTTCGTGGGTTCAGAAGCCTTGATTTTTCATTAGTCCACGTATCCCTTACCGGACCGAAGGAATAGGTGGACTTCGCTTGTGTAGTAGCGTTCGCGAAGCGTGCCGGAGGCATCTTTATATTTGCCGAAAACTTTTCAAACATCCTCTTAATAGCATTGCCTAATTTTTGGACAAAATAGGAATCCCTGTCCCAGTTAGATTTTAGTTTAGCGAAATGTTATAAGTTTTTATGTAGCTTGTAAAAATTAAAGACAAATGAAATTTATGAAGGCTAATTACGGCAAATTATTGACCAACATCGCTGGGATACTGGGAGTCACTGGGGCTAGTCTCCTGATTACTTTACCATCAAGAGCAGAAGCAGTCCAAAATCATGATACCAATATTCAAAGTAAAACACAGATAGCCCAGTCCAGCGGCGGTGGAATACTCAACCCGAAACCAAGTATTTTCAACGAACCTCCCTACAATGGTCGGATGAAGACCCCACCAACCATGAACCGACCGGAAACTCAAACACCTGTAATTACTGACCCCAGTCAACAACCAGACCAGTCCACAGAAACCAAGAACGTGATCGAAGTAGCGGAATCAGCAGGTTCTTTCAAAACCCTGATCAAAGCCTTGGAAGCGGGTGGACTAACTGAAGTTTTACAAAGATCGGGACCATTTACTATATTTGCTCCCACAGATGAAGCGTTTGCCAAACTACCACAAGACGCAGTGCAGGATTTGTTAAAGCCAGAAAATAAAGCAATACTGGTGAAAATTCTCACATATCATGTTGTGCCGGGGAAAGTCCTTTCCAGCGATTTAAAATCTGGTTCAGTTACTAGCCTACAAGGCGACTCAATTAAAGTTAAAGTCGATCCTTCTACAGGGGTATCTGTGAATGATGCTAAGGTCACTCAGGCAGATATTCCAGCCAGCAACGGTGTAATTCATGTAATTGATAATTTGATTTTGCCACCTAGCTTGTAGAATAAACCCCTTGCAGATAAATTTTGCAAGGGGTTTTATCACCTAAAAAATAGAAACATTACCTAAAACGTCTCTATAATATGGTTTTTTCCATGCTATCCGCTGTCAATTAGCGTGATTTAGCACTGGTCTTGCCGTCACCAGACTTTGTTTCTTGAAGTAATTGAGGCATTAAATCCTCCAGCTTTTGCGCTGTTTGTTCTTCTTGCTGCAAGTTTTGCTGTAATAACTGCACAACTTGGTTTTGTCCCATCTGTTCAGCGCCTTTAATCAAGCAGCGATAACAGGCAATTTCCAAATGTTCGACTGCTAACTGTCCACCGGCTATTCCCTGTTCCAGAATTTTCTGACTCTCAGCAGTCAGAAGCATGAATTTTTGACCGTCACTAATTACACCAGCAGCAGCATCACAAGTAACTCGTTGTGGTTGTTGTCCCAAAGTGCTGAAAACCTGCTCTAGATTTCTAATTTGCTGCTCGGTTTCACGAATGTGAGTCTCAATTAAAGACTTTAATTGGTTGTTTTGACAACATTGAAGCATCATCTGCTGTGCTTCTAAAAAGCGATTTTCAGCATCGTACATTACACCAACTTCGTAGATGAACTTATCTTGTGAGCTAGTGATTTTTTTAACGCTAGGACGTTCGCTGAGTTGAACCATTGTTATTCTCCTGAAGTTTTGACGCTGTAACAAACAGTCATACCTATTAACCCTACGTCCAGCCTTCAGTCTTCTCTTCATACCTGAGACACAGTTTCAATCCTACATCTGACAGCTATTTGTGTGGAGCAAAATGAGACTTGGGGTAGATATGGTTGATTAAGTTAAAGTAAAGATAAGTAAAGAAAGTGCTGTAAACTAAATGACTGCTCCCAGCTTAGAGATAATTTCTACTCAGTTAGAAAGTCCAGATTTGCGCGATCGCATGGTAGCCCTTGCTAACCTGCGTCATATATCCCCAGAAGAAGCTGTACCTTTGATCAAAAAGGTCTTAGATGATGAATCTCTGCAACTCCGCTCAATGGCAGTATTTGCTCTAGGTATCAAGCAAACCCCAGAATGTTATCCTATCCTGGTGCGAATTTTGGAAACTGACCCTGATTACGGTATCCGTGCTGATGCTGCCGGTGCTTTAGGATATTTAGGTGATAACAGAGCAGTTGAGCCTCTATCACGGGCATTTTATGAAGATACAGATTGGTTAGTTAGATTTAGTGCGGCTGTTTCGTTAGGTAATATTAAAGACTCTCGCGCCTACAATATTCTGATTCAGGCATTGGATAGTAAAGAAGTAGTGATCCAACAAGCTGCTATTTCGGCTTTAGGAGAAATTAAATCCATTGAATCTGTAGATCATATTCTTCGCTTTGCTCAAGCCGAAGATTGGTTAGTGCGGCAGCGTCTAGCAGAAGCTTTAGGTAATCTCCCTACTCCCAAAAGCGTCTCAGCTTTGAAATACCTAGAAAAAGACAGTCATTCCCACGTTGCTGAAGCTGCAACGATTTCTCTCAAAAGACTAGAAGAAATAGAAAATCAAGTTTAAGTTAACGCTTCCTGCTACCTTTTAATAATAAAAGTGGATTTTGTATTTTGCTCCAGGATAGTTTGATTCATGAATATTGAAGAATTTTTTGAGTTAAGTGCTGGGAAATGGTTTTCTCACCGGACAAGTCACCATTTAGCCTTTAAGCAAGCCGAAGATGGTAAATCAGATATCGTGATTGAGTCGCTGGCCGCAGATCACCCAGAGGTGATCAAACTGTGTGAACAGTATGAAATCCATCCTAGTACAGCTTCCTGTGGTGCGAGAGTTACCTGGAAGGGAACAATGGAATGGGACGAGGAAAAACACGAAGGTTCTACGGTTTTAGTTACTGTACCGGATGCAGATAAACCCGGTGAAGGTAAGTTACTACGAGAAATGGGTTATGCAGAAAAAGCACCCGTAGCAGGAACTTACAAAATAGGTGAAGATGGCGCTTTAACTCTGATTACTGAGTATGAAACCATGTGGTCTGAGGAAAGACTATGGTTTGCTAGTCCTAACTTGCGGATGCGGGTAAGTGTCCTCAAGCGTTTTGGCGGCTTTAGCATGGCTTCTTTCACTTCCGAGATTCGCATGGGTGCTACTGAAGCATCTAATAAAGTTAATGCTCCCGCAGGTTAACACTTTTTTAATTGGGCAAGTAGGGGTTTAGCAATGCTAAATCCTTAGCTTACCTATACTCACTGTGCAATTCCTGATCATCTTCTTCCTAACTTCCAATCTTCACCACCGGGTAACTGAATTAAATAATTATCAATAACAGCCGCTAATTCCTTAACTGAATAATTATAAATCAACTCTAATAAAACCTGAGTTTGATTAATTATCTGTTCCTTATCTACCATTTCCGCCAGTTGAAATGGACTATAAACACCGTTTAAGACTTCCACACTTGCATCACGAATCGCACCTTCTATTTCTTCTTCAAAATAACTACTCCATTCATCTAGATTGATATAATAGGATTTTTTATTTTCCTTGAGGTTGAGTTTTTTAATTTCTATCAATGAATTACGAATAGAAGCACTCCAAGAATTTGTTAATCTTTTCTCTATCTGATTTTTAATCAAATGAATCAACAAAATTCTGATAAAAGCTTGAATGTTTCTAATAATAGCCTGTTTACTCATCCCCTCTAACTCATCTACTATAGCCAAAGCATCGCTATAACGCTGTTCTAAAATACAATTTCTCAGGTCTATTAATTCCTGTGTCATTGAGCTTTTATCCTCCTAGAATTTGCATTTAAGAAAATTTATTTCTTGCTGTGAGCATCAAAGTAGATGAGAATCAAACATCAAGCTACTTATCAAGCTGTTTCTGTCACCTGTCACCTGTCACCTTTTAAATTTGCAATACACGAGCTAAAACTTCAGGAAGTGGCAGGACAATTAACAATAACAAAGCTATTGCTAGTAAACCTAAAATATCCCGTTTGTTGTCTAGTTCTGTAACATCATTTAGTGCGGGTTCATCAATTAAAGGAATAAATAATAACAGAATTGCCCACAATAAAAATTCCTGCCGCACAAAGGAAAGTATGAGTAATAACAAACGGGAAATTTGACCGATAGCAACAGCAGTGCGTTGTCCAAACATAGCATGGACAATATGACCCCCATCTAATTGTCCTACTGGCATTAAATTCAATGCTGTGACAATTAGACCTAAAAACCCAGCTACTGCAATAGGATGTAAATCTAAAGCAGATTTAGCAGTTAGTTCACTACCCAAGGCTAATTTTGAGAGTAAAGCTAATAAAATAGAATATTTGGGATTAAGAGCATTGGGATTTAACAGTCCTGTTTTTTCGCTTAATGGTACTACTTCCGAATGAGCTAAACCCCAAAGAAGCAAGGGTAAAGTGGCAATAAAACCGGCAATTGGTCCAGCTATACTGACATCAAATAAAGCTTTGCGGTTAGGAATTGGACTTCGCATTTGAATAAATGCACCAAAAGTTCCTAAGAAAAAAGGTACAGGGATAAAATAAGGTAGAGTTGAGCGAATTTTATGAAATCGCGCTGTAAAATAGTGACCAAGTTCATGAATACCCAAAATCGTGATTAACCCAAAAGCGTAGGGTAAACCGTTGGTGAGTAGAGTTAGGTCAGATTTGAGTTTCGTTAATTCAATTCCCGCAATTTGCGAACCCATTAAGGTGGTTGTGACTAAAGTCAGTAACAACAATGTCAGTGCTGTTGCTGCTTGAGTTAAATTGTCCAGACTGCGTTTTGTATTTTGTTTAGCAGCTTGTGTGTTGGGAACAAGGACAAAGAAGGGTTTACCATCCATACCTTCTTGGAAGATTAACAGAAAGCGATCGCCAAATTGCCCTTCAATATTTGCTTTAATCTGTTGGTAAGCTTGATTGGCTTTAGTTCGCAATTGACCACGACAAACCACCGCTTGGGGTCGGTACTCAATGTTTTGAATGTAGTATACAGACCAAGGGAAACAATTTCGCAGATTAGTTTCTTCTGCTGGCTCAATAGGACGCACTGGTAATGGTTCTGTTGTAGTAGAATTATTTGTCGATTGTAATGCTGTAGCTTGGGTTTGACTCTGGGTATTTTCTGGAACTCGATGCCCGGAAAGAAACAGAATCCAGTATAACAGCAGACTGAGAATCAAAGGCCAAATAATCAACCCTGGCGGAGGTGATTTTTCTGCACCATAGATTAGCGTCCAACTGGTCAATATAAATGCTGGTGTCATTAATACTAGCCACAACAACCACACTGGTGTGCGGGTGATATGAGCAACGCTGCGCTGCACTATCAGATAAGTAGCTAGTCCCAGTAAGAGTAGAAACCAAAATGTCATGTTATTTCAGGAGTTCAGGAGTTTAAGAAGTCAAGAGTTTAAGGAGTTTAAGAAGTTTAAGAAGTCAGAATGTTTGCTAAATCTGTAGATTATTAAATATAGATAGGATTGACGCAAAAAAATCTATTTATTTGCTTATTTATCGGTTATTTAATTTATGTTTTCTTCATCTCAACAACCAAGTCATACAATTAAGCCACCACAAACTATACTTTCTGGACAAAGACCAGGAGGAGAAATCCTCTCCACTGCAACGGAAACAGGATTAGTATCTAACGATTTGGGTATTAACAAAATTATTGCCTTTCCACCAAATCGGGACACATTAGGGGGAACTTCTTATCTTATTGTAAGAAATGAAGGTAATATTCTCATCGACTGCCCAGCTTTGGAGCAAATTAATCAAAATCCGGTCGCACACGGTGGTGTGCGTTGGTTGTTTATTACTCATCGCGGTGCTATTGGTAAAGTCGCAGAAATTCAACAAGCCCTTGATTGTGAGATTCTCATTCAAGAACAAGAAGCCTATTTATTGCCAGGTTTAAGTGTCACTCCCTTCTCTCAAGAATTTAATCTTGATGCCACCACACAAGCAATTTGGACACCTGGTCATTCTCCTGGCTCTTCATGTCTATACTATCGTGAATTTGGAGGAGTATTATTTTCGGGGCGGCATTTACTTCCCAACCCCCAAGGTGAGCTAGTACCATTACGCACCGCAAAAACTTTTCACTGGACTAGACAACTTAAAAGTGTTCAGGCATTGCGCGATCGCTTTACGCCAGAAACTCTACAATACATTTGCCCCGGTGCTAATATTGGCTTCCTCCGAGGCAAACGTATCATCAACCAAGCTGATCAGCAATTAGGGATTGGGGACTAGGGATTGGGGATTGGGGACTGGGGACTGGGGACTGGGGACTGGGGACTGGGAAATAGATATTTC
>NZ_JAYGHA010000010.1:98122-104184 GCF_034931405.1 Anabaena sp. UHCC 0451
ATCTCTGCTCCCCATCACTACGAACCTGCTACTACCAAATCTTTGCTCAATAGTTCTATAGCAGCTTTATATTGACTGTCTGCATCTGTACCAATTTGCTCCCGACTAATTGGTGATTGAGTAATTACTATGTCTGGCTTAATACCTAGTTTATTAATGTCTCGGTGGTTGGGAGTTTCATATTTAGCAATTGTCACTGCTAAACCCGAACCATCGGATAATTCAAATAAAGATTGAATTAATCCTTTACCAAAAGTAGTTTCACCTACTAACTGAGCGCGAGTATTATCTTGCAATGCACCAGCAAGAATTTCACTAGCACTAGCAGTTCCTTGATTCACCAAAATCACCAAAGGATCTTGTGTGAGAGCCTGACCAGAGGCTGCAAAATTCCCCTGAATACCTTGGCGATTGACAGTGTAAACGATTGTGCCTGAATCTAACCACTGACGAGCAACCTCAATTCCTGCTTGTAATAAACCCCCTGGATTATTTCGCAAATCGAGAATATAGGCAGCCGCACCTTTTTTTTCTAAAGTATTAATAGCGGTGGCCAACTCCATGGCAGCATTAGCGTTAAATTGAGTTAGGCGTAAATAGCCAATGGGTTTTCCTTGGGGGGATAAACGCAAGTTAGCTATGACCGGATTAAGTTCAATGCGATCGCGCACTAAGATAATTTCCTTGTCTGCTTCACCCTCTCTGCCAATCAACAAAGAGACTACACTACCTATTGGTCCGCGCATCTGCGCCGCAGCCTCATCCAAAGAGAGATTTTCTGTGGATAATCCTTCAATTTTGAGAATGCGATCGCGCGGTTTTAAACCTGCCTTTTCAGCTGGTGAACCCTCTATAGGTGTAATTACCTCCAATATCCCCGTCTGGGGATTGAGGGCAATTTGTAAACCCACACCTGTCAGTTCTCCAGAAGTATTAACTCGCAAACTGCGGTACTGCTCTGGGTCTAGAAACCTGGTAAAAGGGTCATCAAGGCTTTTGAGCATCTTCTGAATTGCCGTGTATGCTGCTTGGTCATTTGGCAGGGGGTTTTTGAGAGTTTTTTGCCGCACATCCGCCCAGTTTTGATCATTAAATGTTGCATCCAGATAAGAGCGATTAACAATTCGCCAAACCTCAGAAACTAGCTTTTGCTCTTGGGTCAAAGCTATTGCTGGTGAGACGAGTGAGCCAAAAACCAAGCAAAAAGCCAAAAGTAACGAAAATCCGTGCCGAAAAACCTGTTTTTTCATGAACCCCATTTTCTATTCCATCTCCACCCAAATTACTTATAAATGTCCAGTTGCGACGTTTTTGATGAAATCTATCTCTCGACTATGTTACTTTTTTTATAGAAGAGGTGCATTGCTCTCATCAAGTTGTCATCAACGCTGCTGTGCATTTCCCACCTCAAAAACGATAAAATCTACTTTGGAACCAACATTTACAGCTTTGGCTTGCAAAGAGATCGCAATATATTCCATATTTACAGAATGTTAAGTTTCTAAAAATCTTAACGATTCTGCAACAAAGCTACTCTTTGTGAAAATCCCAAAATGTGTATTGGGAGATTTATCAACCACAACCTATTTGTAGGAACTTAAGATTGTATGGCCAATGTCTATGACTGGTTTGAGGAACGCTTGGAACTGGAAGCGATCGCTGAAGATGTAACCAGTAAGTATGTACCTCCACACGTTAACATTTTTTACTGCTTGGGTGGAATTACCCTAGTTTGCTTCCTAATCCAGTTTGCTACTGGATTTGCGATGACGTTCTACTACAAGCCTACAGTTACAGAAGCCTTTTCTTCAGTAGAGTACATCATGAATGAAGTCAACTTCGGTTGGCTAATTCGCTCCATTCACCGCTGGTCTGCCAGCATGATGGTGTTGATGATGATTCTCCACGTCTTCCGGGTTTATCTGACCGGTGGTTTCAAAAAACCCCGCGAACTGACCTGGGTAAGTGGTGTAATCCTCGCTGTGATCACAGTTTCCTTTGGTGTGACTGGCTACTCCCTACCTTGGGACCAAGTTGGTTACTGGGCTGTGAAAATTGTGAGTGGTGTACCAGAAGCAATCCCCGTAGTTGGCGTTCTCATTTCTGACTTACTACGTGGTGGTTCTAGTGTTGGTCAAGCGACATTAACTCGCTACTATAGCGCCCACACATTCGTACTACCTTGGTTAATTGCGGTATTCATGCTATTCCACTTCTTGATGATCCGTAAGCAAGGTATTTCTGGACCTTTGTAATCTCAAGTTATCAGTGAATAATTAAAAGCTGATAGCCTTCACTAATGCTTTAACTTCATTTAAGCAGGAGACCACATTTAAAAATGTCAACGCAGAAAAAACCGGATCTGAGCGATCCTAACTTAAGAGCCAAACTTGCCAAAGGCATGGGTCATAACTACTATGGCGAACCCGCTTGGCCTAATGATTTGCTGTATGTGTTTCCCATCGTCATTATGGGTTCCTTTGCTTGTATTGTGGCTCTAGCAGTGTTAGATCCGGCAATGGTTGGTGAACCAGCTAATCCTTTCGCTACTCCCCTGGAAATCTTGCCAGAATGGTATCTATTCCCAGTGTTCCAGATTCTCCGTTCACTACCTAACAAACTGTTAGGAGTATTGGCAATGGCTTCCGTACCCTTGGGATTAATTCTTGTTCCCTTCATTGAGAACGTTAACAAGTTCCAAAACCCCTTCCGTCGTCCAGTAGCGACAACAGTATTTTTGTTTGGTACTTTTGTCACCATTTGGTTAGGTATTGGTGCTGCATTACCTTTAGACAAATCTCTGACTTTGGGACTGTTCTAAATTAGTTTCTGCTAGTTTTAACTAACAAGTAGAAGCTTCTAGGCTGAAGCAGGAAGAAAAAGCCCACTTTTGTTAGCATTAGTTAGCTTTTTTGTATCCTTACGTCACTTTCCCGGAAATGTTGTGACACCTGTGAGTTTCAAGAGCATATACTGAAGTTATGAGTCTCTAAGGATTGGCCGCAAGCATGATACAGCCCATTAGCTGCTCACACTAATAGTTAATGCACTTTTGAAAACTAACAGGTGTCAATTTTCGTAATCTGGTTTTTATCTAAGACAGGACTTACGCAACTGGCATATTGATAGGGTGCGTCAGACTGCATAAATCCTGCAAATAAACAGATTGTTGATATCTGACGCACCCTACAACAGATTTTTGGTGTAACACTTGCGTAAGTCCTATAAGATTTCCAGTTTTGGGTGTAAAATGAAATCTATTCCAAAATCTCAAACCACCGCAAAACCAGAAGCAGTTACATTTCTTACTTACTTAATATTCAAGTCACGGTCAATGCTTACTACAGTGCAGCAAGACCATCTGACGGTGAAGAGCGATCTTAAGCTCCAAAACCAGGTACAACAATGGTTTGAAAACTTTTCTCTGCAATATTTAGCTCAAGGAGGCTGGTCAGAAAGCCAACTCTATCGCCTCAATTTAGCATTAGCAGAAGGCTTTACTAACGCAGTTCGTCATGCTCATCGGGCTTTACCGCCAGAAACAAATATAGAAATTAAATTAAGTCTGTGGATTGACCGACTGGAGATCAGAATTTGGGATTACGGTAAACCTTTTAATCCTGATCAGATACCTGAGCCAAAACCAGGTACTCTGCAAGATCATGGGTATGGATGGTTTCTGATTCGACGCGTGGCGGATAGTGTTGTTTATGAACGTGATTCTGATAACAGAAATTGTCTGTTGATTGTTAAATATCTTTTAGAAGGACAACATTAGGTTGAGCAAAAAAATTCCCAGTCCGTTCCTAAATCTTCGGCGCTGGGATGAGTTTTTATTTAAGAAGGATGTTTAAGCCAAGTCGAAAAGCAGAATTTCTGCACTGAGGTTGGTACTAATTTCCAGTTGCTCTGCTCCAGTAATTTGCACTCCGTCACCTGCTTTAAGTTCTTGTCCGTTTAAATTGACTTCACCTTTAGCTATTTGTAACCAAGCATAACGATGAGGCTGGACTTGATAATTTATAATATCGCCCTGCTCTAAAATAGAGGTGTATAAGTCAATATCTTGATGGATAGTTACAGCGCCATCACGTCCATCTTTAGCAGCAATTAAGCGTAATTTTCCCTTTTTTTCTGCCACAGGAAAATTTTTCTGGTCATACCTTGGTGTTAATCCTTGTCGATCCGGCAAAATCCATATTTGCAGTAGATGTAATTCTTCTGTTTGTGAGTGATTAAATTCACTGTGCATAATGCCAGTACCAGCACTCATAATTTGTGCATCACCTGGACGAATTACTGAACCTGTACCCAAACTATCTTTATGTTCCACTGCACCTGATAAAACATAAGTGAGTATTTCCATATCTCTATGTCCGTGGGTAGGGAAACCAGCCCCAGGCGCAATCCGATCATCATTAATCACTCGCAGCGAACGAAATCCCATCCGGTTAGGATCGTAAAAATGACTGAAGGAAAATGTATGATAACTATCAAGCCAGTCAATTTGACTATGACCCCGTGAATTGCTTTTATGAATGATATAGTTCATCGTATTTTGAGACATAATTTATCCTCATTATTACAATAGGAGTCAGGAGTCAGAATTCAAAGAAAGGCAATATAAACCTAGAAAAAATTGATTTTTTACCAATCCTGTACAACTCATACTTATATTAAAATACTTCCATGTAAAATGAAAAGTACGCACTAAAAAGTTGCTTACTTACCAAAAAGATACTATCACTGGTAATGGGTAATGGGTAATGGGTAATGGGTAATGGGTAATGGGTAATGGGTAATTGGTAATGGGTAATTGGGAAAAATAAAATTGATTACCCAGTCACCAGTCACCAGTCACCAGTCACCAGTCACCAGTCCCCTATATTTGCTGATAACGTGCTTGTAAATCTCGAATAGAAAACAGTGTATCAAAATGCAAGCCAGCCGACTTATATAATTCTGCGCCACCTTGAAGTCGGTCTATTAGAGAAATTACCCTATCGACGGTATAACCTGCTGCTTGCAAACGCTCAACGGCTTTGAGTGCAGATTGTCCAGTTGTCACCACATCTTCCAGGACTACTACTTTTGCACCTGCTGGCAAGGTTGGTCCTTCAATATAAGCCATTGTCCCATGACCTTTAGCTTCTTTGCGAATAATCAATGCAGGTAAGGGTCGATTTTCATAAACTGAAACCACACTGACGGCGGAAACGATGGGATCAGCACCCAGAGTTAAACCGGCTACTGCCTGTGTATTGACTGGTAAGATATGTAATATCAACCTGCCTATAGCCAAAGCTCCTTGGGGGTGAAGTGTTACCTGTTTACCATTAATATAGTAAGAACTACGTTGTCCAGAAGAGAGAACAAAATCACCTTCTTGATAAGCAAGTTGGCAAAATAAATCTAGTAAATGCTGACGCAAGGTAGTTAAATTAGTAGTAGTTGCCCAAATATCTGGTTTCTGAGATGTTTCAGTAGAATACGACATTACAAACCTTTAAAAGTTGTGTTACACCAAAGGTTGAACTCATAAGAGTTCTGAAATTAAGCATAAATTAAGATTCGCCCAAAATTAGAGGAGTTGTAAACATGAGTATAAATTTGCCAGGACTAAGTGGATTATTAGTAATATTTGCTGCTACTGCATTTCCTGTAGTTGCAGTTGCTCAGATGGAACCAGAAAATTATGAAACAGTAACCAATACTGTCGAGAGAGCTTATTTTCGCCATGATCGTAATTTTTATGACAATGGCAGTTTTCAGCGTCAGGTAGATTCTTTACTTGGTCCTGGGGGTAAGTTCGGAACAACTTTCGCGGATAATGAAATTGCCAAAGATGCTGAGTTGGTGAACACTCTTTATCGAGATATTCTTGTGCAACAATCACAGAATGATCCTTATCTACGCACGCCTGATTTACCAAATCCTTACAACTCTTCGCTGTTAATGTCACCTCAGTACAATGCTAATAAACTCAAGGTTGGTACTGAATATCGTTTTGAGAGTTTAACCTCTCGTTAAATATATAGGAGTCGCAGGGGCGAAGCATTCGG
>NZ_JAYGHA010000010.1:104389-105068 GCF_034931405.1 Anabaena sp. UHCC 0451
GGTAAGTATTTCTCCCCATCTCTACTGTCACCTGTCACCTGTCAACCTACTATTTCACTTTTCGCCAACACGCAACCCCATAATAATTAAATCTCGTTCGACACCAGCTAAATCAGCGATTTTTGGTAAATATCCCCAATTTTGAAAACCAAACTTTTCAAAGAGTTTTAAACTGGGGTGATTATGGGCAAAAATAAAGCTGACTAAAGTTTTTAAACCTAAACTCGGACTTTCACTAATTGCTTTTTCTAAAAGTTGCTTTCCCAAACCACATTTTTGAAAGTTTGGGGAAATGTAAATACTAATTTCGGCCGTGGAATGGTAAGCAGGTCTACCATAAAAGGATTGAAAACTCAACCATCCGGCAATTATACTATCTATTTCTACTACCCACAGGGGACGTTGTGAGGGTACTCGTCCCTGAAACCAAGCCATGCGACTTTCGACTGAGACTGGTTCTAAATCGGCTGTGGCCATGCGGGTAGGTATGGCAGCGTTATAAATTTCTACAATTGTGGGTAAGTCTGCTTCTGTAGCATGGCGGATGATCATTGCGGCTTTCTGGGCAAAATTCTTGGTAAAATCTTTAAAAATAATACACTGTCACCGCAAAATTTATGAGCATTTTTAATCAAGATTTATTTATTCATCATCAGACAGTTTACCCAACTATAAGGAC
>NZ_JAYGHA010000010.1:105177-150094 GCF_034931405.1 Anabaena sp. UHCC 0451
GATTTTTTCAAAATTTAAATATGAGTCCTATAGCAACTTAGATGATTAATTAGTATTGATTTACATTCATGAAAATTAAATTACTAATTCATTGTTTTGTCACTAGCAGTATTTTATCACTACTAACCATAAATATATCAATTCAGCCATCACTAGCTTGCACTATAAATGTCATTCCAACTAGGTTGTACCATCCGCAGTTTATTAAAGGACAGATGGCACAATTGAATATTTCATAAAAACCGAACTTTGTATAAATCAAATAATTCTCCTGATTGCTTTTTGACTATTTTAGCACCTGCAGCTTTAATTATTTTTTCCCATTCAGATACAGATTCTAAAAATACTTCTGCACCTAAATAGGTTTCTAAAACTGCCCAATCTTCTGCTAAAGGTTGTTCTGAATTAAGAATATCAAATACAAAATGCGCTCCGGGTTTTAATACCCGTTTGACTTCTAGTAATACAAGATTCCAATATTCTAGAGGAAAATAACAACTAAATCCTGTAGCTATGACTAAATCAAATTGTTCTGAAGGGTAGTTTAAATGATGTGCTGTTCCTAATTCCACACCTTTAAAGAGTTTTGAGTTTAATTGTGAACCACGTGAATTTAGGGTATCTCTAGCTATATTACTAATTTCTTGCCCATAAAAAAATGCTTGCCAATCTCGCCAAGGATAGATTAAAAAACTGACACCGCAACCAATGTCTAAACAGTGTTGATTTTTTTGAGGTTGGGCAATTTCCCAGAATGGAGAAGCAATTTTATAAGCTAAGATGCCATTTTTCCATTCTTGATATATTGACATTTCTTGGACTTCGTTTGGAACTTCAAAGGCTTCTTTTTGATATTCTTTATTGAAGCGATATGCTATTTGTGCTATTCTTTCTTGCCATTTGTCGGCGGGATAAATATTGTTTTTGTAAGGATTTGATGGCTGGTTTTTAGACATTACTTAGTTTGGTAATGGGTAATGGGTAATGGGTAATGGGTAATTGGTAATTGGTAATTGGTAATTGGTAATGACTTTATACTCTTGCTAATAAAGGTGCAGCAGCTAGAAGGGTTTGTGTGTAGGGGTGCTGGGGGTTAGCAAATATTTCTTTTGTATTTCCTAGTTCGACGATTTTACCACCATTCATGACGGCGATGCGATCGCACAAAAATCTCGCTAACCATAAATCATGGGTAATGAATAAATATGTTAATTCAAATTCCTCTTTTAATTGCAACATTAAATCTAAAACTTGTGTTTGTACACTTGCATCTAACATACTCACAGGTTCATCACATATTACTAATTTAGGACGAGTAATGAAAGCTCGTGCTATGGCTACCCGTTGTTGTTGTCCCCCTGATAAATCTGAGGGATAACGCTGATAATAAAGTTCTGCTGGTGTTAAACCTACTTTTTCTAACATCCACAAAACCTGTTCTTTTGCTTTTTCAGCATTAGCTAAATTGTGAATTAATAAAGGATCAGCTATACTTTGTCCCACAGTCATAGCTGGATTTAAACAAGCGTGAGGATCTTGAAATACCATTTGTATTTGTCTGCGGGAAGAACGGATTTCTTGACGGGATAAATTAGTTAATTCTTGTCCTAAAAATTCAACTTTCCCAGATGTAGGACGAATTAATTGTAAAATGGTTCTAGAAAGTGTACTTTTGCCACAACCAGACTCTCCCACTAATCCTAATATTTCCCCTGGATATAATTCTAAATTAATGCCATCTACGGCTTTAATTGTTTGATTTTTACCTTTAAATAAACGTTCAATAAAATTCGGTTCTATGCTATAATGTTGCTTGAGTTCTGTAACTTTTAAAATTGGATTCTCTTTACTTACTGTTCCCTGTTCCCTGTTCCCTGTTCCCTCTTCCTGTTGAATATGTAAAGCTGCTTTTAATAAAGATTGGGTATATTCATGCTGGGGATGAGCAAATACAGTTTCCGTTTTCCCCATTTCCACCATTTTACCTTGATACATTACGCCAATGCGATCGCAATATTCCGCTACCATTGCTAAATCATGGGAAATCAATAATAATCCCATATTTTCCTCTGCACACAATCGCGTTAATTCTTGTAAAATTTGGGCAGAAACGGTAACATCTAAACTGGTTGTAGGTTCATCAGCGACAATTAATTTAGGATGGAGGAGTAAAGCCAGCGCAATAGCTACCCGTTGACGCATCCCTCCGCTAAACTCATGGGGGTACTGACTCCAACGACTTGCAGGAATTTTTACCTTTTCTAAAGTCGCTAAAGCTTTTTCCTTCGCTTGTTGTTTTGATAATTCTGGTGAATGCGCTGCTAGGGTTTCTAAACAATGATTACCAATCGTCATCAATGGGTCTAATCGCGTCATTGGGTCTTGAAAAACCAAAGCTACAGCTTCACCGCGAAACTTTCGCATTTGCAGAGGTGTTAAATCTAATACCGACTCTCCCAGAAAATTCACTTTGCCTTCAACGCGACTAGAGGCAGGTAACAAACGCATGATTGCCCGTCCAATCGTAGATTTACCACAACCAGACTCACCAACCAAACCCATTTTTTCACCTGGTTGCAGTGTAAAAGATACATCATCAACTGCCCAGTTTTCCTCTTCACCGCTACGTTGGGGATAAGCTACACGGAGATTTTCAATACTAAATAAGGTTTCACTCATAGTTAATTATCGGCTGTGCGCTGCCTGTTTATATAAAACGTAAATTTAGGATAGTCTAGCAGATTAGCAAAAGTAGGTGTTAGATGTTCATAATTATGCTTTTGATTGTAGTTAAAATATTTTGTAGGGGTTTAAAAATTGAAACTTGAAAATCGGCTTGATATTAAACGCTTACAAAAATCTTTGATGTAATTTTTTAGTCTGTAGAATTTTGCTCAGTTCCACAATGATAACAATAAGGCAACTTTTTGTAAGTTAAATTATGGCAATTGTGGCATTCTACATATTGATAATAACCGCAATGTGGGCAATGGGCATCATGGGATTTAATGTTTTTCGCGCAGTTGATACATTGTGATTTTTGAACCCTTTTTGCAGCTTGAACTTTGGTATTAAAAACAACGGTTTGAAAAAACTTGATAATTCCAAAACCCAGCAGAGGAATTAACAAGATATAAACATAACTAATTAAGAACAGCAACCCACCAAATAGGGTGCTAACAATATCAAATAAGAATTGAAATATTACACCAATTTGCAGAAATTGTAATATCTTGAGAATCAGCGGAATCAAAAATATTACCAGCAAATGCCAGCTAATTAACGCTATGAGTCCATATCCTCTACTTTGACTTACTCTATGGACGAATAAAGCAATTAGAATTAGAGGTAGGAGAAAAATTGATTGAAAAGTAAACTGAATACTAGGATACCAGAATGATGCACTTTTATAGCCTTTTTCAAGTGTGGCAAATTTACTTTTATCTTGAAGAAAAGCTAGAAAATTAATACTTTCTGGTTTATTGAGAAGCTGATTTTTGAGATTAGTAATTTCCTGTTTTAGTTGGGAAATTTGCTGGTTATTTTTATCTAACTCTTGTTTAGCTTTTTCAGCCCTAATTTGATTGATGGAATTTCCCGGAGATTGTCCGGCAATTTTTTCTAAGAGTGTGGAATCATATTGATTACGAATATTTGTATTTGCTTGTTCTAGCTTATTAATTTTATCTTGTGTCTGATTGATAGCTGTGATATTTTTCTGATTTTGTCCATTATTTAGGGTATCTTTAGATTCGCCATAGCTCAGACATATTTCCGAAACTTTACCCAAATGTCCGACTTCTTTCTGTTGATATGTTTCTCTAAACTTGGGTTGATTATTATTGTATGCTATTGAATTTCTGATGATTTCATAATCTTTATCTTTAGCAGTTTGTTGATTGGTTTTTTGATTATAATTATCCCATTCTGAATAACATGGATAAGCTTGATAGGGGCTAAGATGCCATCTACTAATATCCTCTAAACCTGTAAAAACGTTGATTAAAATAAAAATATCCACTAAAATAATCACAATCAAACTCACTTTATTTAGTGGTTCGTTGTTGATTGTTTTGGAGTTATTAAAAAATCGAATTAAGAGATTTCGTATTCTAGTAAACATATAAATTCTCTGCTTACGTAGGTTAAGTTGCCCTGTAGTTGCAACCAACCTACCATAAAATATGCTAAAAAAAGCAGCAGTATTTATTTTTCATTTATTTTTCTCCATTCTCATCTGGTTGCAAAATAGCCTGACAATATCTAATTAAAGTTTTAAAACGTTCTTCAATCATTTTTATTCTCGCCTGTGCTGTTGCTGACTGTCTTGCACCTTGAAGAAACATCACATCTATTTCTAATAAACGCAGTTGCTTACTCATCTCCGTTTGATATGACTGCTGCCGCGAGTCTAAATCAGTCAAAGATACAATGTGCTGTACAAACCATTGCTGCAACTCAGTTAAACGCTGTCGCAGGGTAGGTGCATTTAGTTGAATATTAGTGACATTAGAGCATAATTGCTCTAGTAATGTGGCGAATTCCTGATATTTTTCAAGATTTAGAGACATCTAAATTTTAGTGAAGATAGTTAAAATATCTAATATACAGCAGAATTCAGGAGTCAGGAGTCAGGAGTAAAACTGGCTTTGTCTATAGGTTTGAATTTAGATGTTGTACCTCCTAACTACGCAAACTGCTGTAAATTATTTGCGACTTGATAGAACGGTTTGTTCTCAAGAATCTTGAGTTTACTCACAAGCATTTGCTACTTGTGCATAAAAAGCTTGGGATGTCAGGGTTGTAGCGGACAACATCCATAAGGAAATTTTGTTTGAAAACATTATAATATTTTTCATTGGAACTTAATTAGTATAGTTTGTCAACACAAAAAAATAATTATGGTGTGAACCCAAGACAATTATAGTTATGCAGCAGGGAAATTTAGAACAATTACTACCAGACGCTTTTTAGGAAGAGAATATCAATACTGTTTAAAAACCCCTTCTGGAAAAGAGACTCATGCTCGACTCATGGCTAGTAATGCCATACCTGTAGGGACAAAGGTAGAGTTATTGACAACAGGTAATAGTGTACACTTTTTTCCAGGTTGAACTGAGCTAACCTAACAGTATCATCGTTTTTATCTTTAAAAAACTTAATACCCAGATCACAGACTTCTCAAAGAAGTTGGTGATCTATAATCCTGAAGGTTTTATGTTTAATGATGATCAACAAACCGCAAAGGACGCAAAGATACCCAAGGGAAGAGGTTTAAAAGATTTTTTGTATCAGTATGTAAAATATATGGTTATGTTTAAGTTATGCCATTATCAGCGATAATATATAATTGTGACACATCAATCAAGGCGCAAGCCTCAGAGGATGTTTTGTGGCTTTGTTTACCAGTAATGGTTTTTCAGCCCTTATGTGCCTCTATCCCAGCAATGGATGATGATCACAGGTAATTAAAAACTCATATTCAAATTATTTTTCCTACTCATCTGTAGGGCAGCATCTTCTAATTTTGATGATGCTGTCATTTTCGTCTATATCTCACTTATCCACCAAAAACTTATCATCTCTCTTGTATGAGCAGCTTACTTCTTGATTCCTCAGTTGATGTCAGTCTTCCGGAATGGCTCAAGAAATGTTTACGAGAAACATCAGTCAAGGGCAACACGGCGGAAGATGACCGAACGCATAATGATGTGACTTTGATTTGTAATGCCTTTAAATTTGCCTACCAACTGCATCAAGGACAGTATCGCAAATCTGGAGAGGCTTACATTGCCCATCCAGTAGCTGTAGCTGGCTTGCTGCGAGATTTGGGAGGTAGTCCTGCTATGATAGCAGCTGGATTTCTTCATGATGTAGTTGAAGATACAGAAGTTACAAGTGAAGAAATAGAAGAGCATTTTGGAGCAGAAGTCAGGCAATTGGTGGAAGGTGTCACCAAGCTGTCTAAAATTAATTTCACCAGTAAAACCGAAAGCCAAGCGGAAAATTTCCGGCGAATGTTTTTGGCAATGGCGCAGGATATTCGGGTAATTGTGGTGAAATTGGCGGATCGTTTGCATAATATGCGAACCTTGCAGTATATGTCAGAAGCCAGCCGTCGCCGTAGCGCCCAGGAAACACGAGATATTTTTGCACCTTTGGCTAATCGCTTGGGTATTTGGCGGATTAAATGGGAATTGGAGGATTTGGCGTTTAAATATTTGGAACCTGATGCTTACCGGGAAATGCAGCAGCACGTTTCGGAAAAACGGACAGCGCGGGAAGAAAAGTTGGCTAAAGCTACGGAAGTGTTGCGGGAACGAATGCGACAGGCAGGTATTCAGTGTTTGGATGTGAGCGGCCGCCCCAAACATCTTTATAGCATTTATCAAAAAATGCAGCGTCAGCAAAAGGAATTTCATGAAATTTATGATTTGGCTGCACTGCGAATAATTGTGCAGACTAATGAGGAATGTTATCGGGCTTTGGCGGTGGTTCATGATGCTTTTCGTCCCATTCCCGGCAGATTTAAAGATTACATCGGTTTGCCCAAACCCAACCGTTACCAGTCCTTGCATACTGGGGTAATTGGTTTGACTGGTCGCCCTTTGGAAGTGCAAATTCGGACAATGGAAATGCATCATATTGCTGAGTACGGGATTGCTGCACATTGGAAGTATAAAGAAACCGGCGGTTCTACTTTTAGTCAACCTACAGGCTCAGATGAGAAGTTTACTTGGTTACGGCAATTATTGGATTGGCAGAGTGATTTAAAAGACGCGCAGGAATATTTAGATAGTGTTAAAGACAATCTATTTGAAGATGATGTTTATGTCTTCACCCCTAAGGGGGATGTCGTACCGTTAAGTCCCGGATCTACGAGTATAGATTTTGCTTATCGAATTCATACAGAGGTAGGAAATCATTGTGCGGGGGCGCGGGTAAATGGGCGGATAGTTCCATTATCAACGCGGTTACACAATGGTGATATTGTGGATATTATTACGCAAAAAAATAGCCATCCTAGTTTGGATTGGTTGAATTTTGCCCGGACTTCGGCGGCGAAATATCGGATTAAACAATGGTACAAGCGATCGCGCCGGGAAGAAAATGTAACCAGGGGACGAGATTTATTAGAGAAGGAACTTGGTAAAACCGGTTTTGATAACTTGCTGAAATCAAATGCAATGCAGACTGTGGCGGAAAAGTGCAATTATCACAGTGTGGAAGATTTACTGGCAGGTTTAGGTTATGGGGAAATTACCTTAAACTTGGTGTTAAATCGCTGGCGTGAAGTGGTGAAAGCACAGCAACCTGTGGCTGATGTAATCCCATTTATACCCAAGGAGTCAACATCAAAAACCGCACGGGAAATATCATCAACTACTTCTCGTGCTAGTGATTCACCTATTCTTGGTGTGGAAGGGTTGGTTTATCATGTAGCTGGGTGTTGTACGCCGATTCCTGGTGAGGCTATTATTGGTGTGGTGACGCGGGGAAGGGGTATATCAATTCATCGCCAAGGATGTCATAATGTGGATAACGTGGAGTGTGAACGTCTAGTACCCGTCCGATGGAATACGGGAATAGAACATCATGGTCGTCCTCATACTTACCCCATCGAGATTCAAATTGAAACACTTGATAGAGTGGGAATCTTAAAAGATATTTTATCGCGGTTGAGTGACCAAGCTATAAATGTCCGTCATGCTAATGTAAAAACGGCTTTTGGACAACCTGCGCTCATTGACTTGGGTATTGATATTCGCGATCGCTCTCAATTAGAACACTTATTTGTGCAGATTAAAAAAATGAGTGACATTCTTAACATTCGCCGAGTTGGTCAACTTGAAGAATTACAGGCGTAATGGTTTTGGGGTGCGTTAAAAAACTAAACACTTTAACTTACCTTGGGGGGTGAAAGTCCCCCTGCTTCTACAAGCAGCGGTTTTTGCGTCGGGGTAAAATCCCCGTTGCAAAACGTAATTCTACATTCTACATTCTTCATTCTTTTAATGCACCTCTAGCCGCTGACAGAGTTGAAAGTCTATTTTTGTTTAGTTGTGTAAAGTTTGCCACCCAGTACCTTGATAACCATATTCAAATATTTCCGGGTGCAAGATTTCTGCTAAAATTTCCACAGAGTCAACTAAACGCGGTCCGGGTCGGTTAAAATAGGCGTTACCATCAGTGATGAAAACTCTCCCAGCTTTGACAGCGTGTAGTTTTTCCCACTCTGAACGCTGAGTTAATAGTTTCGTTTCTTGCTGAGTCCGTTGTAAATTAAAGCCGCAGGGCATAAAAATTATGACATCGGGGTTAGTAGCAACCAAGGTTTCCCAGTTGATGTGAGCAGAAGGTTTCCCACTAACACTAAACAAGGTCTGTCCCCCTGCTAAATTAATTAATTCAGGTATCCAATTGGCAGCTGTGATCAAAGGATCAGTCCACTCGATACAAGCCACTGTGGGCATTTCTGTGACAGACAAGCCTTGAATTTTACGGTTACAAATTTTAACTCGTGCTTCTAAATTCTCAATGATTTTTACTGAGTCTACCCCAAAGGTTTGGCCAACTCGTTCAATATCACCCCACACATCCCGCAGTGTGTTAGGCTGTAAAGAGATAATCTGGGGCGAAGTGTGGGTAAGTTGAATGACAGCTTTCTCTACTTCTGGTAAACTCACTGCACAGACATCACATTGATCTTGAGTGAGAATATGGGTAGGTTGCAATTTCTCTAAAACATCAACTTTGATTTTGTAGATACTCAAAGCAGATTGCAAAATTTTGCTAACTTCATCATGAATGGTATTGCTAGAAGCATTACCATTTAACCGTGCTTGGGTACAAACTGGAACATTGGCTATTTCTGGGGGATAGTCACATTCGTGCGATCGCCCAACAATGGCATCTTGTAAACCCAGTGTAGCAACTATTTCGGTAGCACTAGGAAGTAAAGAAACAATTCTTATATCTTTATCTATCATAAGTTATACCTCCTGGGGATAGGAGTTCAGTAGTTAAGAATAGAAAATGGGGTCATTTTTTTTAACATCTGTCTTCTATTCTTATTTTTGCATATTTTAACTGGCAGGGTATCTATCTTGAGGATGTTAGCATTTTTATTTTGCGTCTAAATGACAAAGCGCACAGTTTTATAAAGTATGTGTAAATTTTACTAGTTTATATCTAGACACTGGTAAGAAATGACATTATTATGAAAATGTAATACATAACAGGTGTGTCCATGAAGACAGTTAAAATATTAAAATTGGCCATATTGCCTATCTTATCCGTAATTGCCCTCATATCTGCTCCCAATACTGCACTAGCTGACTACTTAAGAAGTGAAGATTTGGGATAAAGATGAAGATCCGCAGAAAGACAGACCTGTGATAACTAGAAACTTTGAGTCTAGCAGAGAAGCATTAATTTACTTTGATTGTAATTATACTGATAAAAGTTTACCTGAGTGTCCTAAGAGATAATTAGGTTTAGTTCTCCGGCTTTTTGAAGAAGTCGGGAATATATTATTTTATATTAAAATTGATATCAAATTAAGCTAAAATATAAATATATATTAGGAATATTATGACATCTTCACTCTATCAGCGTGACTTTTTGCTTTGGACATTAGATACTGTTGATAAACTAAAAACTCATGATTTTGATCAACTTGATTTAGAAAATTTAATAGAGGAAATTGAAAGTTTGGGACGATCTGAAAAGAAAGAACTCAAAAGCCGACTTTTGATTTTACTAGAACATTTACTAAAAAGATTGTTTCTCAACTCACCTAATGATTATCGTAGTTGGGAAATTACTATTGATGAACAAAGACGACAAATAGAACTAGAACTGGAAGATTCTCCCAGTCTCAAAACTATTTGGGAAGAAGCTTTTAGTAGTGCTTGGAGACTTGCACTTAAAGGGGTTCGTAAAAATTACTCACAAGTTACATTTCCTGATGTCTGGCCATATCCTAACGATATAGATTCCATTTTAGATTGCGACTTTTGGAAATTATAATTATTGGTGGTTATCAGAATCAGGATATTCAGATTAATAAGGTTCATGAATTGATTTACATTCCCAAAACTGTCCGGGTCCGACTATTAAAATTTGCTCATTTGGCATTAATAATTCCCAATATGCCAGACCAGAATCATCTTCTAAATCTGGTTCTAAAATTAGTTCGTAACCACCCTCAAATGATAAAGTAAGTTTAAAATCATGATTACCACCAAGCGCAAAATTAGTTAGTTTTTTATTTTCCAAACACTGTAACTGTATTTTAGCAAATTCCACAGCATTTTGATTATTTACGAACATAGATGAATGACAGAAAAGATTATTTTCTAGCATTAAATACCAAGGTGTAGCCCTAGTGTTAAGTTGCCAGCTTCCTTTGCGTAAATGTGATAATTTAGGATGATCATATGCAGTCATTTTCCCAAAATGTAACCGTAATTCATCCCCATAACTAAATGTAATTTGATGGCAAGTTTCGCCAATAATTGGTTGAATAATTTGATTGAGATTTAGTATTGAATTAGCAAGAGATGTTTTAGGAGTCATAATTAATATCCTCTAAAAATTCTTTAGCTTTTTGTCTAAGTTCCTGATACGTAAAATCACCTCTATTATTTCCAGTTCCTCCATAACCCTTTCTTTTTTCTTCCTCCAGAAATGTACCAAAATCATCTCTTAATTCCGGTGACATACGAAATTCTCTCGCAATTGCATCAACTTGTTTAATATCATCTTTTTTACCCATAAATATAGAGAACCCCTGATTTTACATTTTAACATAAAAATATCACAACTTGTCTGAATCAGGATTTTCAGGATTTAAGGATTTTCAGGATGTTGAACACTAAGAAAAAATATCTTTGTAACTCTGTTCTTTTCGCGTCTATCCCTACGGAACGCTACGCGGACGTGGTTCATTTTGGTTAAATACCGCTAGTTTTGAATTTGTGAGGGAATTGACTTTTTTGGCCGCTTCCTTTGTCCTGGTGTCACATACTTGATTGCGAGATTGATGGTATTTTATTTTTGCACAAACTCTTTTATCCCCATCGCAAGACAAACTATGGCACTCAATTTATATTTACTGCGACATGGTGAAACTACTTTTAGTCAAAGTGGTAATTTCTGCGGTGAAACTAATGCAGAATTGACAAAAGAAGGAATGCAGATGGCAGAGAGTTTTGCCGATGTTTATAAAAAACTGAAGTGGGAAGCGGTTTATGTTAGTCCGATGAAACGTACCCTTGGAACTGCCAAACCATTTTGTGATGCTACTGGTATGGAGATGCAAGTAAGGGAAGGATTAAGAGAAGGTAGTTACGGTGAATGGGAAACTAAGAGTAAATCCTTTGTTCAGGATAATTACTCAGAAAACTATATAAAATGGTTGTCAGAACCTGCTTGGAATGCACCCATTGGTGGAGAAACTGCGGTACAAATTGCTAACCGTTCTATGCCTGTGATTAGTGAAATTATAGACAAATATCCCGACGGTAATGTTTTAGTAGTTTCTCATAAAGCCACGATTCGGATTATGCTTTGCAGTTTATTAGGAATTGATTTGGGATGTTACCGTTATCGAGTAAATATTTTGGTCGCTTCGGTAAGTAAGGTTAAATTTGATGTTAATGGTCCCTTGTTAGAAATATTAGGCGATCGCTATCATATACCAGATCATATTCGCTCTCGTCCAGGAACATAATAGCTGGTTCATAGATAATAAATATTGTAGGTTGGGTTGAGAAAACCCAACATAATCACAATTTATGGTCATATATGAGTGGTAATTTTAGAAATAGAATAGTATTTTAGAAAATTTCATCAGGAGTAAGTTGAAAAGAAGGAATTATTATTGAAGAGATAGGATTATTTCCTTATATCTTATGATGGGGATTTTGTCTGAATCAGGATTTCCAGGATTTAAGGATTTAGAGGATATAGATACTAAAGACTCACAAAAAAATATCTCTTAAACCTTATTTTTTCTGTGTATTTTCTCTGTGTCCTCTGCGCCTCTGCGGTTCGTTATTTCAAAATGGTGTAATTCATGAATTACCCCTACTGATATGTAAAGTCATCGCTATCATTCAAAGTTCCTCTTAATTTTCTAAAGGTAAGATAGTAATTAATTCAGAAAATCTGGCAAAATCGCCTGTATTGTGTGTAAGCAACCGAGGAATACCATAAACTAACATAGTGGCAACTATATTAGCATCATGTACCTGCTTGCCGCCAATATTAATTTCTGTCATTAATTTTAATAATCTTTCAGTTACCAAAGCATTATTTTCAGCAACATGAAAATAACTGCTAAAATACTCTATATCAGCTACTAAAGAAGTAATAGGAATTGTTCCAGTTAAATCACTACGTCTTGTCATACCTGATAAATATTCTCGCAAAGTTTGCCGACTAATCCACATTTCTATATCTTGATTAGCAAAATCTTGTAATCTTTGTATTGCTTGTGTGTGAAATGGTGATAAAGCTAAATTAGCATAAATCAAAATATTTGTATCTATAAAAATCGCTTTATCTATCATATAAATCTTCTCTACGAAATGTGAAATTATCAGCAACTAAACCCACAGGATAAGCTGAGAATTTTAATGTTTTTATTTTCTTTTCCCCTGCTAATTTTTCTGATTTAACACTTTCATTAATAACTATAACTATGTCATATTCACCTGTGGGAATATCAGGAGGTAATTGCACTGTAATTTGTCGTTCTGAGGTAACATTTACAACTGTTTCTATTGTTTGCATGATCTTTTACTCTGAACAGTATTAAGTATAATTGTAGCTTTTTTGGTACAAAAAGTCAATTTATTATTATAATAATGTAATCACGTTATTTACATACACAAAAAATAAACCACTTTGACAATATTCATAGCATCAAAATTAATCACTTTCATGAATTGATTTACATTCCCAAAACTGTCCGGGTCCGACTATTAAAATCTGCTCATTTGGCATCATTAATTCCCAATATGCAAGACCAGAATCATCTTCTAAATCTGGTTTTAAAACCAGTTCGTAACTATCTGCAAAGGATAAGGTTAGTTGAAAATTATTAGGATCAATGACAAAATTAGTTAGTTGTTTGTTTTCTAAATCTTTTAACATGACTTGAGCATGATCTGTAGTGAATTGTGGTGCTGGAATAAATAAAAACATATTATTCATCATTAAATACCAAGGTGTTGCTCTAGTGCTAAGTTGCCAGCTTCCTTGGCGTAAATCTGCTAATTTAGGATGATTATAAGGTGTCATTTCACCAAAGTCTAATATTAATTCATCACCATAACTAAATCCGATTTGATGGCAAGTTTCGCCGATAATTGGTTGAGTAATTTGATTTAAATTTGGTATTGAATTAGCAAGAGATGTTTTAGGACTCATAATTAATATCCATTAACTGCTTAATTTATTATAAATCTTGATTGTTTAGTGAAAGGCTAAAATATAAAGGTATAATTTTGAGATTATAAACTAAGTCTCAGAAAGGTATAAAGCAAATTGACTACTATTGGAAGTTATCAGGTAAAAGTTTTAATTGAATCCAACACTGAGGAAGTTGCTTTTCTTTCTCCAGCAACTATTGATGATATGCCCACAAATTGGTCTTGTAACTGGTTAAATATTTGCAATGAAACAGCCTCTTACTGTCAAAATATAGTGAAACTTGTTTATAATGATCAAATTTGGGGATTGGTAAAATATAGTCTTTATCCATATACTTATCCTGATCCAAGTCCCCCTACATTTCTGGAAATAAATAATTTAGAAGCACATCCTACCAGTCAAGGAGATGCGGCTAAGAGATTAATTGAACCTATTGGTAAATGGTTGATTTGGTATGCTATCAATGTTGCTTTCGAGTTTTGTGAACCAAAACTAGAAGCACCGCTAATTATACTAGATGCTTTGGATAAAGCTGTGCCATACTATAGAGATAAGGTACAAATGGAGTATCTTGGTTTATCATGTAGCACACCTGGAGAAGATTTATATGGCTTCAGATTTTCACGAGCCGCAGCAGCAGAATTTTGTCAGCGACATGAAACAAGATGGGGAGAACCCAAGCTATATGAGTAGTGAGGAAATAATGGCAGGGTCAAAACAGATAATGACTCATGCTCAAAGACAGGCTTTTCTGAAAACATCTTATGCAGGAAAGTTATTTGGTGTTGCACATTTACTTCCCGAAGTTATAGAGGTAACAGAAGAAAGATCAGAAAATTTACCACACTTAAAACGAGTGCGCGGACTATTCAAGTCTGGGGAACAAAAAGATAAACAATATAATTCTAATAATACCGAAGTTGCTAAACATGGAAGTTGGGATTTAGAGCAACACTAATGATCAGAAAGGTTTTATTAGATGATGATATTCTTCTAGATATTCTGCTCGAACGAGAACCATTTGTAGAAGATTCATCAAAAATTTGGGAATTAATTGAGGCTAAACAAATAGAGGGTTATGTAACACTTACAACCCTCAATAAAATATTTGATGTTGGTAGAGATAAAGGAGGATTTGAGATTGCTTGGGAGGCTATATCTGAAATTCGATCTGTAATGGAAGTTTGCATTATTGATGATAGATTTTTAGAAATAGCTCATTCATATCACCTTAAAGATTTTGAACAATCTATACAATTAGCTTGTGCAAAGGTTTTTAAATTAGACTACATTCTTACTAGAAAAGTTGAATATATTAAACCTTCTCTTCCAACTTCTCTTCAAAATTTAGGGGATTCTTATAAAGAATTTTTTTCTGTAGTTAAACCTACCTCATTTTTGTTCATTTACTTTCCTAGTCATTTGAGTTATGGTTTTTGCAACTCTCTTGAATTTTACAAAATTAATTTTCAATTTTACAGTAAACGTACAGAAATCATTACTCCAATTAATCATTCATTAAAATATATCCTAGATTCTATTTCTACTCAATCAATTGAAATACAAAATGAGCTAGAATCTGAAAGTAAAATTTCTGTGATCAAGCGAGATATTGCTACTATTATACGCTATATAATATATGCAATTTTAGCGGGAAATGTAACTTTAGATGATAATTATATCAATAATTGTTTTACAGAATGTAACTCTCTTGCTATATCACGTCAATCTTTAATTGTTGCTTTACAACATACGAAAGAATTAACTATTAAACTTACTACTCAACTAGCTAATCAAGATATTGATTTTTCTGATTTGAATAATATTTTGGTTAATGAGATCAGCAGATATTTTGATCAATTTATAATTAAACTCACATCATCTTAATTTTATATCCCCAACCTCTTAAAGAAGTCGGGGATCTTTATGACCCCCTACAAATTAATTACTCATTACCTTCAATTGGTGCAAAACCCTGACGTTGAATGTTTTCTGTAATTGTCCTTGGTTCTAGGAATTGCAATAAATAATCTGGTCCACCTGCTTTTGAACCAACACCAGAAAGTTTAAACCCACCAAACGGTTGACGTGCCACAATTGCCCCGGTTATATTCCGGTTAATGTATAAATTGCCAACTTCAAAATCTGCTTGTGCTTGTGCAATGTGGGAGGGTGTACGAGAATAAAGACCTCCAGTTAAAGCGTAATTTGTGGAGTTGGCAAATTCTAAAGCTTCCGTAAAATCCTTAGCACGAATTACCGATAAAACAGGACCAAATATTTCCTGCTGTGCTATTACCCCATTTGCAGGAACTTCAGAAAAAATCACAGGACCGATAAAATAACCTTGACTGGGTGCAGATAATTCCAAAGCTAAATTAGCTTCTTTTTTACCAATCTCAATATATTCTAAAATGCGATCGCGCGAATTAGCATCAATTACCGGACCTACTTGGGTACTGGGTAATTCTGTTTCCCCAATATTCAAAGATTTTGTTGCTTCAACCAACCTTTCCACAAAAGCATCATAAATTGGTTCAAGCACAATTACCCGTGAACAAGCAGAACACTTTTGACCACTATAACCAAAAGCAGACTGCACAACCCCCACAACAGCCTGGTCTAAATCAGCACTTTCATCAACAATAATCGCGTTTTTACCACCCATCTCCGCAATTACCTTTTTCAGATGCTTTTGACCGGGTTTTAAAATTGCTGCTTCTGCGTAAATTCTACATCCTACTTCCTGAGAACCAGTAAAAGCAATCACATGAGTATCAGGATGATTCACCAAATAAGCACCAACTTGAGAACCCTTACCAGGAACGTATTGAAAAACACCTTTTGGTATTCCTGCTTCTATCAAAATTTCCGTTAACTTAGAAGTAATAACAGAAGAAGTTTCCGCAGGTTTGAGTAAAGTACAATTCCCCGAAACCAAAGCAGCAACAGTCATACCGCAAGCAATAGCCAAAGGAAAATTCCAGGGAGAAATCACAACAGCAATTCCTTTAGGCTGGTAAATATAACGATTACTTTCACCAGCAACGTCATAAATTACACCCTGATCAAGACGTTCCATCTCATCAGCGTAATAGAGACAAAAATCTATAGCTTCCGAAACCTCCCCATCAGCTTCCTTAACAGGTTTTCCCACCTCCAAAACTATCCAAGCTGAAAGTTCAGCACGTCTTTCTTCCATCAACTCAGCAGCTTTCCGCAAAATATCAGCACGTTGCTTAACCGGAGTCTTCTTCCAACCAGGAAAAGCAGCTTTAGCAGCTTTCATTGCTTCCTCAGCTTGTTCAATGCTAAGTAAGCCCACCTTACCAACCACCTGACTAAAATTAGAAGGATTAAGAGAATCAACAAAAGTTGTAGTATTTACATATTCCCCATTAATCAAAGGTAAATAAGTCTTACCCAACAGTTGACGCACATTTTGGAAAGCTGTTTGAGAAACCATTCTTTTCTCTTCCTCAGCAAAATCCGTATCCGCAACACCAACAAAACCCTCTTTTTCCTCTCTGCGCCTCTGCGCCTCTGCGTGAGATAATAAAATAGGAGCAGCTAACAACTCATCCACAGGCTTATTTTCCAAATTTTGCCGTAAAAACGAACTATTCGCTGTATTTTCCAATAAACGACGAATTAAATAAGCCATTCCCGGTAACAAGTCACCATAGGGACAATAAACCCGAACCCGATAACCCTTATCTACCAAAGCTTTTGCAATTTTATCACCCATCCCATAAAGCACTTGCATTTCAAAGCGACGACTGGGAACTTTGAGACTTTCTGCTATTGCGATCGCACGAGATTGCGATCGCACATTATGACTACCTATGGCAGAATAAACATACTCGTGATTTTCCAACAAAAGCTGAGTTATCGCTTCAAAATTGGCATCTGTGGCCACTTTATCATTAAAAACTGGTTGTTTCCAGTGTTTTTGTTCTGCTTTAATAGTTTCCTGATCCCAATATGCACCTTTAACCAAACGGATAGTTAAAGGATAACCGCGCTGTTTTAACCAAGTAATGATATCTTTTGCATCTTCTTCACTATCACGCAGATATGCTTGGATGGTGATCCCGATATCTGTACGTTGACGAAATTCTTCTTCCAGTAAAAGCTTTTTGAGAATCTTGAAAGTGATATCTTTATAGGCATACTGTTCCATATCAAAATGGACTGCTGCACCCAATTCTTTCGCACGACGTAATAAAATTCTAATGCGATCGCTCACCCGTTCTTCACTACCATCCGCATTTAAAGGATCAAACTGAGAATAAAACGCAGTTAACTTCACAGAAACCTGCACTTTAGGGATCATTTCCCCATCAGCTTCATCAATAGCGGGAATATGCGACCATTTTTTTGATGCTTCCACTAATTGCTGCATCAATTCCATGTATCTTTCTAAATAAGACTGGGCTTCTGTTTCCGTAATTACCGCTTCACCGAGTAAGTCAATAGTGAAAGCCATCTTTTCTTTTCTGAGCTTTTCAACAGTTTTAATGACTTGTTGGATATTTTCCCCAGAAATATATTTATGTGCTAAAGTTTGCACAGCAGTTTCCACAGTTGTTGCTGCCACCTGTCCCGGCATAGAATCAGGATTAGCAAAATTGAGCATACCCTTTAAAGCTGCGGGTAATTCTACCGACTCATCTCCTAAATATTCTTGTAAATGGGACGCAATTTCTGATTTACTATGTAAAGCGGGTAAAGTATCAATAAACCGAAATAACTGTACTCTTAGACCAGGATTACTCATAGCCCAAGCGAGTAGTTTATCATCCCAGCGCATCTGGTCACGCAAAGAAGCTAAAAAAGAGCGATTTTCTTGAGTAGCAGCGAGAACCTGTTTAGCAATTTCTTGGGTTTTCGCTTCGTATATGCTGTTTTCTACTTGTAATACCATAAATTTGTTAGTAGTTAGTTGTCAGTTTCCAAACGACATTTTTTTGGCGTAATGTTGAATGATAGTGTAAAAATGGATTACGGTGTTATTTCTAACTTAGTTAATGCCATTTTGTAAACTTTCCTAGTAGTTTTGAATGTGTTTCTATTGAATGTCTGGAAAAACTTGGCTTTAGTATCTTTGGGGATAGCTATGGTCTGCTTGGGAGGTTGTACAAAAAAGCCGACAAATGCACAATTGGAAGTATGGCGGAAAGAAGCAAGCGATCGCAATGCTGAAATTGTGGCAGAAAAAGCCAAAAATAACCAGCAGAGAGAATGGAATTTAATCATACAAGGTCAGACAGCAACAGGGAAAACAGAAACCTTGAACTGGTCCGAGTTGCAGGACTTAGCTACAGTCAATGTTAATACTGTTGATGCTAATAACATTGCTAACCCTAATCAAGTATTTAAATTTACTGGCATCCCTATAAAAGCACTGATAGAAAAATTGGGTGAAAAAACAGATTTTACGGAAATCACTTTTGTTTGTTATGACGCTTATCAAGTGACTATCAAGATAGAAGACTTACTAAAATACCCAATCATATTAGCACTTGCCAAGGATGATCAACCAATTCCACGCAACGAAGGCGGACCGATTTATTTAATCTTTCCCTATAGCCAGTATCCAGAAATCAGCAAAAACTATGATGATGGAATGTGGGCATTTTATGTAACACATCTCATATTTGGTCAAGAAAAAGCCAAACTTCGCATAGGTAAGCGTGAACTTAACTTAGCTGACTTAGACAAATTACCCCAAGTTACCCTAACACAAAATGTTGGTTATCGGGTAAATTGGCCTAGTGGCACAGTAGAACTACATGGTGTGAGGGTGCGGGATGTGCTTTCTCTAGCTGGTATCAAGTTAAATCCCAAAGAAACTGTCTTTGTCCGTGGTAAACCACAGGTTTACCATAAAAACTTAGAAGAACTCAATTTACCAACTGAGATAATACAGAAATGTGATGTTCTCATAGCTACTAGATGGGGAAAAAACAAACAACCAATTTTAACCAGGATGGGTGGTCCACTAACACTAGCTTTTAGCAACGACTGTCAAGCACAAACACAGCGATTTAAATGGGTGACATTTGTAGAAGAATTCAGTGTACAGCCATGAAATTTTTTGTCTTCCGTTCCATTCGCACCCAAATATTGACTTCTACCACTCTTTTAATTGTCGCCTTAATAAGTGCTACAGTTGCAGTCTGGGCAAAAAGTGAAAGCACTCTCTACCGAGAAGAAAAACTCAACGACGCGAAAATAATATCTAACGTTTTAAGTTATACTTATTCTAATGAATTTTCCGAAGAAAATTGGAGTCAAATTCGTATTAATCTCAACTTATTGATGCGAGAAAACGAAGAAATAGTATATGTTTTAATATCAGATTCATCTCAAGATCATCAAATTGTTGCCGCTTCCCCTAGTGAACTTCAAAACAATTATATCCCTGATGTCGTACCTTTAAATATTACAGAAACTGCCCTCAAAACTGATAAATCCCCTCATATTATTGAGACATTTATTCTGCGTGATATTTATTTTGCTAACAAATTGCGAGGAAAGCGTGGTGAACAAGTAATGGAAGTAGCTGCCGATATTCGGAGAATTTCTGGCAAAAAACTGGGAAAATTACGAATAGGCATATCTTTAAAAAAAGTAAATAATGCAGTCACTAATGCAGTCAATCAAGCTTTAATAGTGGGATTTGTAGGACTTAACGTTGGTTGGATTTGTGCTTATATTTTAGCACATCAATTGAGTGATCCCATCAGGCGGTTACAAATCAGTGTTGCTAAAATTGCCAATGGAGATTTGCAGCATAGCGCCAATATTTATAATCGTGCAGATGAAATTGGTGCATTAGCAATTTCAGTAGATGAAATGTCAACAGCATTGCAGGTATCATTTAGTAGATTACAAAAAACCTTAGAATCATTTGAGAAATTTGTACCAGATAAATTCGTTTCTGTCATTGCTCCTGAAGGAATAGAAAATATTGATGTGGGTATAGCTTCCACACGAAAAATGACTATTTTATTTTGCGACATTCGCGGTTATACTTCTATGTCAGAAGCGATGACACCGATGGAAATTTTTTTATTTTTAAACGACTATTTAGCTTGTATGGGAAAAGCCATAGATGAATCTGGTGGCTTTATTGATAAATATATAGGTGATGCTATTATGGCGCTTTTTGATGATGAAGCTACAGACTCAGCCCTCAAAGCAGCAATTTTAATGCAAGAGGTTTTAGAACTATTTAATTATGATCGCTCTCGCAAAGGACTACCAATTATTTCTGTTGGTATTGGCATTCATCGTGGTACAGTAGTTATGGGAACGGTTGGCTTTACAAACCGGATGGATTCTACAGTTATTGGTGATGCAGTCAATGTTGCTTCCCGCATTGAAGGACTAACAAAACAATATGAATGTGGTATTTTAGTTACAGAATCAGTTGTGAAAAGCTTATCTCATCCTGAATCATTTGCTTTGAAACTTGTAGATGAATCAGTTAAAGTTAAAGGCAAAGATGCACCAATAGCTATTTATGAATTACAAGTTAGTCATGGGTAATTTATATTTATTAAAAATAAAAATAAAAATAAAAATAAAATAACTTTAGATTTTATGAATAGTTTTTATTCTTACCCAGTCCCCAGTCCCCAGTCCCCAGTCCCCAGTCCCCAGTCCCCTATTCCCTGTTTTATGTAATCATAGGAGACTGGGTTAAAATCAGAATGATAACGGTGTAAATAGTCATGGATTATCGGGATGCAGGTGTTGACGTTGAAGCAGGTAGAGCTTTTGTAGACCAAATTCGCAATTTGGTTCATAGTACCTTTAGACCAGAAGTGATTGGAGGTTTAGGGGGGTTTGGGGGCTGTTTTCAACTACCCACAGGTTATCAAGAACCCGTTTTGGTATCTGGTACAGATGGTGTGGGTACAAAGCTAAAAATCGCGCAAATTCTTAACCGCCATGACACCGTAGGTATTGATTTAGTGGGGATGTGTGTTAACGATGTGCTGACATCAGGTGCAGAACCGCTGTTTTTTCTAGATTATGTAGCTACAGGTAAACTAGATAAAGAGCAGTTAACTCAAGTAGTAGCAGGAATAGCTACTGGATGTAAACTAGCAGGTTCGGCTTTACTAGGGGGAGAAACCGCAGAAATGCCCGGTTTTTACCAAGTGGGTGAATATGACTTAGCTGGTTTTTGTGTGGGAATAGTCGAAAAAAGCCGAATGTTAGATGGTTCTCAAGTGCAAGTGGGAGATGTGGCCATCGGTTTAGCTAGTGCTGGTGTTCACAGTAATGGTTTCAGTTTGGTGAGAAAAATTGTTAGTGATGCTGGTTTTGCTTGGGATGACACCCCAGCATTATTAAATGGGGAAAGTATTGGTACAGCTTTTCTCACACCTACCCGCATTTATGTTAAATCTGTTTTAGCGGCGCTGAAAGCAGGTTTAGAAATTCACGGTATGGCGCACATTACAGGTGGGGGTTTACCAGAAAATTTACCCCGATGTTTGGGAACAGGTCAAGGGATTAAAATTAATCCTGGTAGTTGGAATATTCCTCCTGTGTTTCAATGGTTGGCTGAAGCAGGAACTGTTGGTGTGGAGGCTATGTATAATACTTTTAATATGGGAATTGGATTTGTGCTAATATTACCAGCCCATCAAGCAGAACAAGCAATTACCCATTTTCAATCACAGGATATTCCAGCTTATAAAATTGGTGAAGTTGTGACTGGTTCTGGTGAATTATTAGGTCTTTTTACTGAGAAAACCAGTCAAGAGTAAACATTCTATCCAAAGTTAAGGATTGTTTTTGGCTTGGCAATAGCAATAATTCGGCTCAAGCCAAACTTTTTTCCAAGTTTGAAGCTATAATAGTATCAGTATTTATAAAAATTTAGGCAAAAATTTAGACTTTCTTTATAGAAGTAATCAAAAATACTCATGACCATGAGCATTGAGATTTGCTAACGTAGTTTTAACAAATGTAAAAAAATAATTACTGTAGCCGAAAGCGTAGCGGCCAACACTAGTGTTATTTGCTAGTAATTTCTCATTTTTAAGTGTGGCGTGTTGGTTTATCCAGAATCGCATATTGTTGTTCAGAGGGGGTTATGGTTGTAAATTTTGCCCGGACTACTGCTTCCACAGAACTTTTAACACAAGTATTCCAACAGATTGATGCCCAAAGTTGTCCTAGATCCTTCAACTTTCATATGCACACCGTATACTCGGATGGGAAGTTGCAGCCGAATATACTCATGGAACAGGCGATCGCTATTGGTTTAAAAGGGCTGGCAATTACTGATCATCACAGTATTAGTGGTTATCAAGCAGCACACGCTTGGTTAGAAGACTGGAGATGGAGTAATCCTGATAGCAGTATTCCTCACCTATGGAGTGGTGTAGAAATTAATGCCAACTTGTTGGATGTAGAAGTTCATATTTTGGCCTATGGTTTTGAAATAGAAAACTCCAGCATCAAACCTTATCTGCAAAGAAAAGCAGTTATAGGTAGAGACTATCAAGCAGCTAATGTCATTGCAGCCATTCATGACGCTGGGGGACTGGCCGTACTTGCTCACCCAGTCCGTTACAAGCGATCGCACTTTGACTTAATTCCCAAAGCAGCGGAATATGGAATTGATGGTGTTGAGGCTTTCTATGCTTATAAAAATCCCAACCCTTGGAAACCCTGTGCAGTGGAATCAGAAGAAGTGCAACTGTTAGCGGAAGAGTATAGTTTATTTAATACCTGCGGTACAGATACCCACGGTTTGAATTTACTGCAACGTTTGTAATTTTGTATTTAAATTTTTATACTCCTGGTTTAAATGGCCAGGGTGTAAATATTTTTATACAGAGTTCCAATGTGTTAACGTGGATAAAATTCAACTTGCTTTTCTAGGATTTTAATATCATATTTCTCAAAAAAATCATGGCCTAGCAACCCAATCCTCGCTTTAGGTGCGATCGCAACTTTTGCATTATTTAGCACAGCACCACCCACAGAAATAGTGAGGACATTGCTAGTTTTAAATTCTACTATGCTACCATCAGCAATACTGGCTTTCATTACTCCTGAAGGTTGCAGTTTCAGGGCTGTTGCTGCTGCTTGAGTAATCAAAATCCCACTAGCACCAGTATCAAGAACCATCTCAAAAGCTTGACTGCCGTTAAAATTCACATCTATAACTGGAGTTTTACCAATACGACGCTTAATAGGTACTTTAAAAACTTTGGGAGTTGATGGTGGTGGTGTCATTCCGCAGAGTTGTCCCAGACTGACAGTTTTACCTGAAGATGTCACCATAAAACAACCACCGGGATCATTAGCTTTGGCTACGGTTGGTAGTGTTAAAAACATCATTCCTGAGATAGCTGCAATACCGATATTTTTAATAGCGTGCATGGTTGGTATTTCCCTGAAATTGCTCGAAAACCCTCTATAGCTAGGATAATCGAAAAGATTGATTATACCTACAGCAGAAACTCGTATATTTTCGGAAATTGGGAGATAAAACATGGACTAATTGATTTAATTGATGATAAATTTTCTGGAATACTTCTTGACTTCGATGAGTGTTGGCTTTGGAAAATGTGGAAATATCTACATCAAATCCTGTATTATTTAATCGTTTAAATAAATCCCGCATATTCGTTAAGCTATTATCCAGAGCATAAGCCAACCAACACTCAACAAAAAGACGGCTGTTCAAAACAGGATAATCATTTTTGGTTAGCCCTTCCAGGATATTTTTGACAATCTTGGGAAATGAGTTTATGATCATGTTTAATCAAAATGCTGCTGTAGCATTTGCTCATATTGCATCTGTCCGATGACAAAATGGTACTTCAATTTCTCAACCTGATGCTCAAATTGCTGCTATTTGTTACACTCATAAAGCAACTATAGCAACGCGCAATGTTACTGATTTTGAAGGATGTGGTATTTCTATTATTAATCCTTGGAAACCTGAATCAATATATTAGTAAGTCGTAGGTTGGGTTAAGAAATGCAACCCAACATAATGAAACTATTTTCTAGCTACATGGCGGATATTTTCACTCTTTCCCGTTTAGCAGTTGTCACCAACCATTTACCTCCAGAAGGGGCTAAAGTTACACCCCGACGTAAAGGTTTCACAGTCATATTATTAACCAACGCTAAATCTAATTTTGATAATACATTAGCTAAAACTAACTTCATTTCAAACATGGCAAAAGCCATACCAATGCAACGACGATTTCCACCGCCAAAAGGTAGATATTCATATTGTGAATATTGCCGTTCTAAAAAGCGTTCTGGCTGAAATTTTTCTGGTTCTGGATATAAATCTGGACGACGATGAGTTAAATAAATACAAGGTGCTAGTAATGCACCTGGTGGAAATTCATGCCCCATAATTTTGGTCGGTGTCTTCACCATTCGTGGTAAAGTAATCATGGCAATGGGATAAATTCTTAATGTTTCCTGGCAAACAGCAGTCAGATAAGGTAAGCGAGAAACTTCATTTAAATCTGTATTTTCATCAATACTATTTAACTCAGTTAGTAACTTTTCCCTGACGTTTGGTAAATGATGAATCCAATAGAATGCCCATGTTAAAGCTGAAGCTGTAGTTTCATGACCTGCAAATAATAACGTCATTAACTCATCACGCAATTCTATATCTGTCATCGCTTCCCCATTTTCATCTCGTGCGGACATCATTAACGAAAGAATATCACTGCGAGATGAGTCAAAATTATTTTTGCGTTCTTGAATTTCGGTGTAAAGAAGTTGATGAATTTCCTCTCTTTGACGCAAGAATTTTCCCCAAGGACTCCAAGCACCTAAATCTACTTGCAATGCAGGAAAAAAGGTGACAGCGGAACGTAAGGGTGAACCAGATAATTCTAGTAATGAACGCAGGAGTTCTTGTAATTTTATCAAACGTTCTCCTTCTGACAAACCAAATACAGCCTGTAAAATCACTTTTAAAGAAATTTCTTGCATTGCATCTCTGACTGCAAAAGGTTCACCAATATGCAAATTACTAATTACTTGATTAGTGATATTAGTGATAATTTGAGAGTATGCTTTCATTCTTTCTCCATGAAATGGAGGTGTTAATAATTTACGTTGACGTTGGTGAGTTTCACCATCTATTAAAAGTAAAGAATTTTCACCCACTAAAGGTTTCAGCAGTTTATTTCCCCTTCCTGCATCAAAATAGTCTGCTGGAGTGGTAAAAATCTCCTGAATTGCTTGGGGGTTACTAATAAAAACTAAGGGATTTTCCACTGTCAATCGGAGTGTAAAAAATTCTCCGTGAGTTTTTGCAGATATTTCCATGAGTTGCAAAGGATTGAAAACCCATTGTAGACGCTGCATTAATCTTGGACTTTGGGATTCACCAGGTAAATTCATCACTATTCCTCTGATTATTGGTATTCTTTACTAGTAAGTATTCAGCTATAGCACTTATAGCACTTGTTCATACCCAGATCCCCGACTTCTGACATCAATTTATAATTTGTGGACACAATAAATAAAAGAAGTCGGGGATCTTATCGCCTTGCCTGAATTCTTACCTTTACTAGGTTAACAAATTTAAGTTTCTACCCAATGAGAATTAATCTCAATTTTTCTTTCTCTAATAATTTGTGTAAATAACTCTGTAGTTAATGCTGCTTCTACAGGTGAAACTCCGGGATGTTTAAGTTTACTTTCTAGTAATAATTTAGCGATACTACCAGTGCCAATCCCAGCAGCTACAGCAGTATTTTCATGTAATAAAGTGGAGACATAAACTACTGTTTTACCATCTTTTTGTCCTGTCACTTCTGCCCGGACTGCTACCCCAATTCCAGTGAATTTATTTGTAAAATCGGTCATGCGATGACTGATATGAGATAAAAATTCAATTGTCTCATTTCTCTGCATTAACCATTTTGGGAAAATATGGGCAGTTATCCAGGTTAGATGGTTATAAAAATCGGGAACTGAGCCAAATTTAGTAATTACAGTTTTCACTGTTGGGAAATAAGCGGGAAGGGTGAAAGTTTCTGGCATATCAAACCAGTAAACTCCACTACGTTGATATGGATGGGGAAAATTAATAGTTTCTCGATCAGAATAGGGTTGAATTAAACACCATTTACCATTTATCCAAGCTGCAAATGTATATTGTAAACCTAAAAAAGTTGTTCGCATGACTGTAACACCAGCACCACCAGAACCAGATACTAAATAACTTAAATGTATTTTTTCTGGTATATCAAATTGCTCAATTCCTTGACGAACTAAGCTATTAGAAATACCGGGAAAAATCCCTGTATTGATAATAGCATTTACTCCAGCATTAACAGCTTTTTCATGTAAGTTTAGTGCCTTTTGGGTGTAAGAACGGTGATCACTGACATCAAGATAATTTACACCTTGATTAATGCAGATTTCTAAAACTTGTGTATCTCGATGGTGAAATGGACCTGCACAGTGGATAACTAAGTCAAATTGAGCGATCGCATCTTTTAATTTTTCTACTTCGGTTAAATCCAGCTGCAAAAACCGCACTCTCTCATCTACAGCTAAATTAGTCCCTGGGGAACGTCCAGTGATGGTAATATTTGCTTGTGTGTGGCTGAGAATATCATTAGCAACTGCGCTACCAATGCGTCCCCGTCCACCTAAAATCAATACACGGTATGTCATGACTACGGTTTGGACAACATTATCTTTATTTCACCAGATTTTGTCCCCTTTGTCATCGGTTGTAAGTATGATTAAACTCGATACTAGACGAGTTTTTGTATATTTAAATTTTAATGGCAGGATTTTCCTTATATTTGGTGATGCTAGGGTGAGATGATGGAGATAGCAATTCGTCCCACACTACTATTTTGCCTGGTTAAACCAACATTTATGATCATTTTTTCCTCATCCACTGCTGTCCTGCGATATCGCTCAAATTCAAATTGTCCCCTTTGCTAGTAACATAGATTACTAAATTACTAAATAACATCTAGACAAAGTTCCTGATCTTGCTAAACTAACAATTATTACGTTGAAATAGCGGTTATTACTAAAAAGGCATTGACGGAGATAGCAATTATGACCAAGTATGATCCAGTATTTAAGTCCCAAAAAACTTCAGAAGAATCACTGAGTCCAGAAGAAGCGGTAGCCGCTATAGCCATAATTACCGCAGTAGTGGATACTTCCATGGAGGACTTAGATGCAGAAAGTTTAGCCGATATTCTCTGGGAATTTGAGGTTTTTGACGAATACTCACAGGAGGAAATGTTAGAAATAGTTGATCGACTGGCAGCGATCGCCGAAGATGAAGGACTAGGGGCATTATTTAATACTGCTAACGCTAGTCTTGCCGATGAGATAGTATTAGATGGTTTTGCGGCTGGGGTAATTATGCTTTTAGACGACGAAACCCTGACTATCCCCACACAAAAACAGCCTTACATCAAACAACTACAACAGGCACTAGAATTAGAAGATATAGAAGCCGAAGAAATTATCAAAGAAGTCATAGCTGCAATTGAAGAAACAGAACAACAAGAAGAATATGCAGAAACAGAATATGAAACAATAATATTAGATGAATTTGGTCAACAGGTATATCAATCACCCTTGGGTAATTTTATCGTTCCCCTTCCAGTTACCACAGAACAAGGAGGGAAAATTCAAAGTCAAGAAGGAATAGTCGGCTTTTCAGATGATGTCGGTACATTACTCAGAATTGATTATTATCCGCTCCCAACCGAATATTCAGAAACAATAGAATCTCAAGGGCAGGAAACATATCTTCATTCAATTTTAATTGAAAAATATCTACCCCAAGCCATTTTTGCTAATGTCCAAGGTGCAGAAATCAAGTATACAGAATATCTTCAAGATTCCTTAAAAGGATATTACTATGTATTAGTTGATATGCCTAAAGGTTCAACAATTTCTAAGCAAGAAAATAACGGAAATGCCATCAGATTAGATGCTTATCGAGGAATATTAGCCTTTATAAATGGGGAATTTTTGTATATAGTTAGCAGTCAGCGTACATTTTTTAACGATGACATTCCTGGTTCTATTTTGGAAGAAGCTGAGGACATTAAACAGAATATTCTGGAGTTTGTGGAGACGATGGAGTTTAGTTAACTCTGGATTTTTGCGGTGGGAATAAAGGGGTGATGTTTGAGAAACAAACCCCTATCCAAATATAAATCTTTAATCTTTAACGGTTGCTAACCAAACCTGTAAAGCAGAAAGCTAAAACTGATAACTGATTTCTTACCTGCCTAAAAAGCGACTCGCTAATTTAATAGCATCAGCCATATCAACATCTCCATCACCGTCAGCATCTAGGAATTTATTCAGCAATGGATTTCCGCCAGATTGCAAGAAATTAAGAACTAAAGGTACTAAAGTAGGTAATAATTGTTGAATTAGTGTCGCATCTAAACCTGTGCGTTGGGCTGCTTTTTCTGCTACTTGTTGTTGAATAACAGAGGAAAATAGGGAGTCAACGGCTTGAGAATCTGGAGAAGTTCCTGCAAATTGATTCACCAAATCTTGTACTGCTTCAGTTCCCTCACTAGCTTGCTTTTCCTGCAAAGATGAATGTACTTGTTTACCCACTACCGATAAAATAGATTGCATAGTTGAGGTATCTGCGCCAGTGCTATTACTTATTTGTTGGACTGTGTTGGCAATATTTACCAGTTTAGCCAAACCACCTTGTTCATTAGAATTACCAACAGCACCAAGCATTTGATCAAAAAGTCCCATTCAGTTAATTCTCCATGTATTTTAATTTTATTATATAGAATAAGTTTACTTATTACTAATACAAAACATCAACTAAAAAATCACTATCAGCTTGGATTAATTGGTAGATAAATGGGAAATTCTGTACCTTGAGTTAAGCCACAATTACAAATAATTTTACCCCTATCTTTAGAGGATGTTAGGACTTACGCAAGTGTCACACCAAAAATCTGTTGTAGGGTGCGTCAGATATTAACAATCTGTTTATTTACAGGATTTATGCAGTCTGACGCATCCTATTAATGTACCAGTTGCGTAATTCCTGAATGTTTGTAAGGAATATGTGGACTTAGTTTGTGTAGTAGCGTTTTCTTTGAAAAGCAAGCTACGGATTAGCGGCTTTCTGTTCTGTTGTATTCGCCGAATAATTTTAAAACATCCTTTTAATCTCTAACCTACCTGTCGGCTACTATGAGAGAGATTTTTATGGGTTCTGGTGTAAGTGACTCATAACCGCTATTAAAATCAGAAGCATCTGCCCATTTAATTTACCTCTGGGGGTTAAAGTCCCCTGCTTCTACAAGCAGCGGATTTTGCGTCGGGGTAAAATCCCCGTTGCAAAACGTAATTCTAAATTCTGCATTCTTTGAATATCCTCTCATTTTTATTATTCATGCCTCTGTCTCGCATAGTCACACTCATTGCTGGTCTGATTATCATTTTAGGGTTAGCCCTATGGCTGATTGATTCCCTGACTCGGCTTTATTGGCAGTTATCCTATTCTCCTTTATTGGGTAATCTGCTACTGTTGCTGCTGATTTTACTTTTGGGGGGATTAGTTGCGGCCTTTATCTATTATGTATTGGTTCTAAAATCTGGTGAGGAAAAATCGCGCCGTCATCGCAGACGAGTTACTCCTAGTGAAATTCCTGCGGCTAAATCTGATGCAGCTTCTAGCACTCTTCAAGCTGTGCGTCAACAGGTAGCGCAAATTCAAGATGAAGTTACCCGTCAAGCTTTATTGAGTCGCACTAGGGAAATTGAAACGAATTTAGCACGGGGGGAAATTCAAGTAGTGGTATTTGGGACGGGGAGTGCTGGTAAAACTTCCCTAGTTAATGCCATTATGGGGCGGATAGTGGGTGAAGTTAATGCACCGATGGGTACAACTCAAGTCGGGGAAACCTATTGTTTACGCTTAAAGGGATTGGAACGGAAAATTCTAATTACTGATACGCCAGGAATTTTAGAAGCGGGGGTAGCAGGAACAGAACGGGAACAATTAGCCAGGGCTTTGGCGACGGAAGCAGATTTATTGTTATTTGTAGTTGATAATGATTTAAGGCGTTCTGAATATGAGCCGCTAAAGGGTTTAGCGGAAATAGGCAAGCGATCGCTCTTAGTCCTGAATAAAACTGATTTATATACAGATGACAATCAGGAAGCTATTTTATCTAAATTGCGTCAACGGGTGCGGGATTTTATTGCTAGTAATGATGTAGTGGCGATCGCCGCAAATCCCCAACCTGCACAATTAGAAACAGGCGAAACTTTCCAGCCAGAAGCAGATATTGTCCCTCTTTTGCGCCGCATGGCTTCTGTTTTACGGGCTGAAGGGGAGGATTTAGTGGCAGATAATATTCTCTTACAATCTCTCCGCTTAGGAGAAGAAGCCCGAAAATTAATTGATTCCCAACGTCGTCGTCAAGCTGATAAAATTGTTGACCGTTATCAATGGATTGGGGCTGGTGTGGTATCTGTAACCCCTTTACCAGTTGTAGACCTGCTGGCCACAGCCGCAGTTAACGCCCAAATGGTGGTAGAAATTGGCAGGGTTTATGGTTGTGATTTGAATATGGAACGGGGGCGAGAATTAGCCCTATCCTTGGGAAAAACCATTGCTGGCTTAGGTATTGTCAAGGGTGCAATTGAATTACTCTCGACGGCTTTACAGCTTAATGTTGGTACTTTTATTATTGGTCGGGCTATTCAAGGCGTGACAGCAGCTTATTTAACGCGCATTGCCGGCAAAAGCTTTATTGAATATTTTCGCCATGATCAAGATTGGGGTGATGGGGGAATGACGGAAGTAGTGCAGCAGCAATTTCAGATCAACCGCCGAGACGAGTTTATCAAAGTATTTATCCAAGAAGCGATCGCTAAAGTTGTCAAACCATTAACAGACAGGGAATAGGCACAAGACAAAAGCAAGATCATATTTTTCCCTGGGTTTCATCTTGACATCTCCTCAATTCCCAAAAACATCCCAGAGATATAACCAGAGGTATAAGCCGTCATAATTTCAAACCTTTAAATTTATTGATGAAATCAATAATAATTCATCAATCAAAATTCCCAAATTGATGGAGATATTGATGTATCTAATTAAAACAGTGTGTAAATGTCCATATCTATGCCTACTGTTCCATCAGGGATACGGTAAGCCATCGCTAACACTCTAGTAAATCCAAACAGGTTCATTTTTTCACAATACCTATCTAATCTAAATCTCTGGGTCTCTTACCCTGCCCTCTCAGCACCATAACATTTTGTACAAAAAAAAACAAGTCATGTAGTTATACTACCTAAGAAGCTACTTTAAATATTGAATTAATCAGCGTGGGCTTAAAGTATTTTTTTTAACCACTCGCTCAACTTTGCCATGAAATTACAAAATCCTAAAAAGCCTAATATTTCGTTATTATTCGCTGTTATCAAACGGTGCTAGAGATTCAAAAGCAGGGGTTTGTTAAAGTCACCCTCATCTAAAGCTACAAAGAATTATTTCTCAGTATTCCGGAAAGGGCAAGGAAATTCAGAAAGGATAGGTAACAACTTATGTAATAACTTTCTCAGTAAGGAACTTATGAGCGAGCAAAGCGTCAATAAATTGTTGCAAGAGCGTTATCAAATTATTCAAAGCCTTGGTGCGGGTGTATTTGGACAGACATATATTGCTGAAGACACCAAAGATGTTGATTACCCAGAAAGACCCAGATATGTTGTCAAACAGCTAAAAGTCAACGACTATCAATCTAATTCCTACTTTGACTATTTGAGACTGCGTTTTCTGACTGAAACCGAAACCCTGAAACATTTAGGAAAACATAACCAAATTCCTCAACTTATCACCTGCTTTGAAGAAAATGAACGGTTTTACTTAGTGCAGGAATATATTGCTGGACAGCCATTATCTGTAGAATTCAAGACAAATAAACAGAGGAAATGCAAGTGGAGTACAACCGAAGCAATGACATTTCTCGAAGATGCTTTAGGCATTCTCGAATTTGTTCATTCTCAAGGTTTTATCCACTGTGATATCAAACCAGAAAACCTCATCAGACGTTATAGTGATGGTAAATTAGTGCTAATTGATTTTGGCTCAATTCAGCCAATTGACTTTAGCTCTGATACAGAATTGCCCATTTCTCAGATTCCCGTTACTTCCTTGGGTTATATCCCACCAGAACAATTTCTGGGTCAAACACAACCCAATAGTGACCTTTATGCTTTGGGAATGATTGCACTCCAAGGTTTAACAGGATTAACAGCACTGCAATTAAAAATAGACCCTGCTAATAATGACATTCCTTGGAATTGTGAAGATACCAAAATTGACGAATATCTAGCTGTTTTTATCAGCCAAATGATTCGCTATAATTACCAAGAACGATTTCAGTCGGCCAGCGAAGCACTGTGGGTATTCAAACACATCACCTGGAAACATCGAGCCGCAGCAATTGTCACCAAAAAGCTCCCTATTTATGCCAAAAAAACTGCTGAAGATCAAAAAACAAAACTAGACCCATTATTAGCAGGAATGCGATGGGGAATAGCAGTTAATTCTTTGGTAGTTGGGTTGGGAGTATATTCTTTAGCTAGTAGTTCTGAAAAACATTCGGAAACAGAAACTTTATCTCAAGCAATCACCGAATATCAAGCCGGGAATTTAGAAAAAGCCATTACTTTAGCTAAATCAATTCCCTCCTATAGCAATGTCTATCCAGAGGCTCAAAATACAATTACAGAATGGCAAAATCAATGGCACGTTGATACAGAAAATTATTTAGTAGCTGAAAAAGCTTTAGATGAGGGAAATTTATCAGATGCTATGCGTGCTATTCCGCAAATTCCCTACACTTCATATTGGCATTCTAAAAGAGAACAACTAATTGAAAAAACCCAAACTAACCTAGATGAAAAAACCAGCAGCTTATTAAACCAAGCCTACACCAGCGCCGCCAACAAAGATTTTTCAACTGCTTTAGAATATCTACGCCAAATTCCTCCAGAAAGTTCTGCGGGTACTGTAGTTGCCCAAAAATTGGCTGAATACAATCAAAAACGGCAAGTTAGAGCAGGTTATTTTTTACATTTGGCTTACAAGAAAGCCTTAATAAATGACTTTGCAGGTGCAGTGAAATTTCTAGAAAAAATTTCCAAAGGTACGGATGTTTATCCTCAAGCTCAAATCAAATTAAAGGAGTACAAGGAAAAACAGCAGATTCGCAAGAAGCTGCAAGAAATGGTGGGACTTAAAAAAGTTTCTTTTGTCAACAAGTTATCTACTAGATTGAGTCAGATAGACTCAGCTACTAAAAGTGCATATTTTCTGTCACCAGATTACCCACAAGAGGTCAATATTAACACTTAGTCAGTGCTTTCAAAAAGTAATACCATTCAAGAATTTGGCATTCGCATAATTGGGACAATAACAGGGCGAGATTTTTCCGGTCTTATTTGATTTTCTGCCTGCTTGCGGGCTTCTATTGCTTGTTGGTAATCGGGTTTATATTTAATAGCTTGCTCATAAGATGATATAGCTTCTTGATATCGTTGCAAATTTAATAAAGCATTTCCTCTACTATACCAACTTTCATAGTGGTTTTTTTTGTAACGAACTGCCTTATTATAAGATGCAAAAGCGTCCTCATATTTTTGTAAATTATATTGTGAATTGCCTAAATTATACCATGCCTGATAGTCATTCCCTTTAAAAGAAACAGCTTTATTATAAGCATCTATTGCTTCTGCATAACGTTGACTTTGATGTAGTGACCATCCTAAACTATACCAAGCTTGATAATTATTAGAATTATATTTAATAACTTGTCTAAAAGCATCCACCGCTTCTGGATATCGTCGTAATGTCACCAAGATATTACCTCTAGAAAACAAAGATTGATAATGATTAGACTGATACTGCACTACTTTATCATAAGCTTTTAAAGCATCTTCATAGCGGTTTAAATTTACTAGAGAATTCCCCAAATTATATAAAGCTGAGGTGTAGTCTGGTTTTAATTCTACTGCTTTTGTATAAGCTGCAATTGCATCATCATATTGTTTGATATTTTGGAAGGAAAAACCTTTCTTATACCAAGATTCATGATTTTCTGGTTGTAATTCAATTGCTTGGTCATAGGACTTAATAGCATTATCGAATTGTTTTAAATTTCTGAACGCATCGCCTTTAGCATTCCAAACAGATGGATAATCATCTTTTATTTGTAAGGCTTTATCAAAAGCAGAAATTGCTTCTGAATCTCGCCGTAAACTAGCTAAAGCAAAACCTCTACCAATCCAAGCTTCTAAATAATCCGGCTGAATTTGAATGGCTTTATCATAAGCTGTTAATGCTTCTTGATATTTTTTTAATTCAAAAAATGCTTTACCTTGACCATACCATCCTTGAATATAATTCGGTTTGATATTCACTGCTTTTTGATAAACTGCAAGTGCATCTTCATAGCGATGTAATTGTAAAAGGGTATTTCCTTGTTTATATAATTCGGCTGCATTATTAGTATTGATTTTGTTAAAAGTAAATATTGATGCTGTTCCTCCCACCCCTAACAAAAATATTCCTAATGCTAATTTGATAAATACAGCTTTTTTAAATAATTGAGGTTTGCTATGATTAATAGGAGCAGTAGGACTAAAAACAATCGTTCCAGAGGGCGGTTTAATTAACTCTTGCAGTGCTTTTAATGCTACATCTGCTGAAGCATAACGCTGACGAAAATCATAACAAACCATTTTATCTAAAAACTCAGCAAATTCTGGCGTGACTGTGGTATGATTACGCCAAATAATTTCATTAGTATCAACATCTTTGTCTAATTGATGAGGTGATAACCCAGTAATTGCTTGAATAGCAATAATTCCCAAAGCATAGACATCACTGCTTAATTTTGGTGTTCCTTGCGCTTGTTCTCCAGGAATATAACCAGGTGTACCAATAGCAACAGTTGCTTGAGTTTGACCTGTGGGAGTAATCATTTGGGTAGTGATTTCTTTAACTGCCCCAAAATCAATTAAAATTAGCTTGCTATCTTGTTCTCGTCTGAGGATGTTTCGCGGGTTAACATCACGGTGAATTACTTTTTGTTGATGCACAAAATCTAAAATTTCCAGAATTTCTGCTAACAGAGAAATTACCTCTTCTTGACTGAGGGTTTTTCCTGGTGATAACTCTTGGGAAAGGTCATGACTGGGAATGAATTCTTGGACAAGATAAAATTCGGCATCTTCTTCAAAGTATGCTAAAAGTTGGGGAATGCGATCATGATTCCCTAACTTATATAAAACCTGCGCTTCGGTATCAAATAGTCGTCTAGCTATTTCCAAGGTGGCAACATTACTAGACTGAGGCTTGAGTTTCTTGACAACACACTGAGGCGAACCAGGTAAATGAGTATCAGAAGCGACGTAAGTCTCCCCAAATCCCCCTCCTCCCAGGTGACTGATAATCTGGTATCTTCCCACAAGTGTGTTTCCTATCATCTCGGTTGCTAAGTTGAGTGTAATATTACTTCATTACAATCTTGCCACAGGAGGTTGGCGACTGGTGACTGGTGACAGTTTTCTGTTTTAACAAACCCATTACCAATTACCAATTACCAATTACCCATTACCATTTATCATGATTCCTATTAGTGATAATTTTTATAGTTGGAAAAAACCAATTATTACTTATTGGTTGATTGGCATTAACATTGCTATATTTTGTTGGGAACTTAAATTAGATACAAGTGGTCAATTAGGTAACTTTGTCAATAATTGGGGAATAATTCCTGAACAAACTAATACAGCAATAACAAATGCAATTTTTTATAATTCAGCGGCTTGGATAGTTGTATTTTGGCGGTTATTTGCCCTACCACTTTCGCTATTTGTACATAGTAGTTTTAGTCAAATTTTGGGTAATCTACTATTCTTATGGGTTTTTGGTAAGACTGTAGAAAGAAATTTGGGACAACAAAGATATTTATTGCTTTACTTAGTTGCTGGGGTTTTTTCGGGAATGATCCAAATTTTTATGTACCCTAAGTTAAGCATACCTGTGATTGGCGCTAATGGAGCGATCGCTTCTATTTTAGGTGCTTATATGATGAAGTTTCCTAAAGTTAAAATAGATTCGATTTTACCTTTAATTATTATTTTTATTCCTATAGAAATACCCGCATTTTTCTATTTATTTTGGTGGTTTATTCAACAGTTATTTTATGGAATTGGTAGTTTAAATATTCCTGGTGGTGTAACTAATCTTGGTTATTGGGGACAATTTGCCGCATTAGTTACAGGTGCGGCTTTGATGCGAATGGTGAAAAGGTAATTCTTAATTCTCCTGATAGCATTGCTAAACCCCTACGAAAGATATAGGGATAATATTTGATTTATGAAACGATACGTAGGGTGCGTCAGACTACCATAAATTCTATCAATAAACAGATTTGTTATATCTGACGCACCCTACAAATACTTAGATTTTTTCAAAATTCAAATATGAGTCCTGTATGGTATTTCAAATATACATATTTGACGTTTATTGTCAAGTTGTAACTCCTAGTTTTTATGAATTTAAGCTGCAATATGAATTTTTGCTGAGAATTGTCTAAACAAGATTGATCTCTGCAACTTTTGATAATACTTTGGGAATAATAAGTAAGAAAGTTTATTAATTTAGATTTACGGAGTGTAGCATCACCATGAAATTGGAATCATTGACCAAGGTTGGGTTAGGTGTAGCGATCGCATTAGGTACTACTGTTGCTTTGCATCAACCCAGCTATGCACAAGCACAAGGTTTTTATTGCGATCGCTCAACTGGTGTACCCGTGACAGTATACCAAAATTCTCAAGGCATTAGTGAGCCTTGGATTAAGTGGACTTCAAATCATTTCAACTATTCTGGTTACGATCCTCTAACCCGCTGTCAAGAAGTCAGTGGCAGATTAGAAACCTATCGACGAAACAAACAGCTTAAGCTCATTACCGTCGGGAGAATGAATGGACAAAATGTGGTTTGCACAGCTAGTCAAGTTAATGGACGTTGTGAAGGTTTGATATTTACCCTCAAACGCGGTCAAGATGCAGTAAAAACACTGACTAATCTCCTGGCATGGCGTGAGGGACAAGCTGGTATAAGATCGCTAAGTGAAAGTGGTGCAGCACCTTATATAGATGTAAGTGGAAGGTTAGGAGAAGACACAGAAAGCATTACACAACCTACCACACCTACCAACGTTCAGCCGACACCATCCCAACCCAGTGAAGGACGTAGTGGAGAATTCAATTAAATGACCCCCTGTGGGTGGCATAAAGTGGCTAATTGGCTAGGACTCGGACTGATAAGTAGTTTAGCGATCGCTCCATTATCTTTTTTTGATAGGTGCAATGCGATCGCCCAAACAGTCCCCACCTACGTAACAGCCCAAACTGAGACGGGGAATATGCAAAAATTGGCACAACAAACCACTGTGCGAATCCTCACCCCTAATGCTTCTGGTTCTGGTGTAATTGTCCAGCGTCAAGGACAAATTTATACAGTTCTGACTAGCTGGCACGTTGTCGCTTTCAGTGACCAGCATACAATTATCACACCAGATGGTCGGCGTTATACTCCCGTATCGCGCCAACTCAAACAACTGGGTAATACTGATTTAGCTATTACTCAGTTTCGTAGCAATTCTGACTATCAAGTGGCAAGTATCAGTAATCAACCTGTATTAATAGGAGAACCTGTATTTGCGGCTGGTTTTCCCATGTATCAGGAACAGAGTTTAGCCACAACTTTTGACCAAGGCATCAGGGGATTTAGATTTACCAGTGGTGAGGTGTCAGTGCTACCACCGAAATCTCTCGCTCAGGGTTATCGCTTAGGTTACACCAATAATATTGCGGTAGGTATGAGTGGTGGTCCGATTTTTAATGCCAGTGGTTTGCTAATTGGCATTAATGGCAGAGTGAAAAACCGTGATCCAGATTTTGGGGTTTATGCCTTTGAAGATGGTACAGAACCATCACCGGAATTACTAGCCAAAATAGTTAATTCTAGTTGGGGAATTCCCATTAGTAGCTATTTGCAATTTCAGAACTTTCCCCGATATCAGCAACCAGTTTTATTACAAGAGACGAGGGGAAATAATGTGCAGTTAAATCCTCCCATTCCTCTCCTGCGGAAACAGGAAAGTACAGTTTCTCCCGTGATATTACCGGAAAAAGCAGTAGGGGAAGTTAGGTCTACTTTATCGGAGTAAGGCGAAGCATTCGGATAAAAAATCAATGGTTTTCCCAATAGATTTAGTAAGGGCGAAGCATTCGGACAGAAAATCAATGGTTTCAGCCACAGGTTATCGCTTTATCGGAATCGGGCGAAGCATTCGGACAGAAAATTAATGGTTTCAGCTACAGGTTATCGCTTTATCGGAATCGGGCGAAGCATTCGGACAGAAAATTAATGGTTTCAGCCACAGGTTATCGCCCGAATGCTTCTCCCCTACGGCGGTTTGTATAAAATGTAGTTTTCACTTAAAAGGAGTTGTTTATGAGTTTTAGTTTTTCTCGTTTAAATTCTCTTCCTGGTTTGTTAACAGGTACAGCAGTAATCGCAGCAATCGTAATTAGTCAACCGGCATCTGCCAAAACTGCAAAAGAAGTGGCTCAAATTGCTGTACCAACAACTGTGAGAATTGACAGTTCCGCAGGTACAAATGCTGGTGGTTCTGGAGTCATAATTGCCAAAAATGGTAATACTTATACGGTGTTAACTGCTAATCATGTAGTTGCCAGTCAAGCCCAAGAATACAATATTTATACCAGCAAAAAGAAAACTCATGCTGTTACCTCAGTGCAGAGTTTGCAGAAAACTGAAAATAGTCCAGATTTAGCAATTGTTAAATTTGAAAGTGCAGAGGAATATCCTGTTGCACCAATTAGCAATTCTGATGAAGCAGGAATTGGTACAGGTGTTTATATTTCTGGTTATCCGATGTCAATTGAAGACAGTAATGAACGGGAATATGAGTTTACAAATGGACAAATTACAAGTCGTCCTGATAGCAAACCTCAAGGTTATACCATGCGTTATGGTGCTTTGACTCGAAGAGGTATGAGTGGTGGTCCAGTGTTTGATGTGAGTGGTCGTGTGATAGGAATTCACGGTCAAGGCGATCGCGACGGTGTGGTGAAAAATGAGTCTGCTGCTGGTGGACAAACAGAAATAAAAACTGGTTTTAATGCAGCAATTCCTATTAATACTTTCAAAGAACTAATTTCTCAAACTGGGGTCAAGGTTGCTTTCAAGGAAGATAATTCTGAAGTTGCAAATGTGGAAGCAACTCAACCAACAAAGGCTGAAGTGAAAAGCTGGGAACAGGAATTTGCGGCTGGGATAATTAAGAATTTGATTGAACAAAATATTCCTCGAATTCTTCCTCGTTTTCCATTTTAATTTGTAGGGCAATTACATTTTTTGTTTGGGTGTAATTGCCTTTCTTAATTCTTTATTCGTGTGAATAAATATTAACTATTCTGAGGTAAATTATGCGTCGGATTCGTATTTTGGCTTTGGGAATCGCTAGTTTTGTGGTTGTTTTAATTGCTGCTTTTTTGTCTCCAGGTACATGGTTGAATAGAGCGATCGCATCTGCTATGTGTACGGTTTTCAGTTTTAATTCGGCTATGTGTACAGTAGATTTAGGGCGATCATCTGATCGAGTAGTTGCAGCAACTCCCCCGGCTGTGGAAAGGATGATGTTTGATGGTTTGGGGGATGTGTTGGTGCAGCGTTCAAGGGAATTTGATGATGATCAGCCAATAAATTCGCCACCTGTAAGAAATCTACAAGTACCATCTTTTCCGCAAGATCCTGGTCCTAATCAACCTCTACGTCGTCCTGATTTTGATGATTTTAACTCTAACTACTCAACTCAGAATAATTCAAGCAATTACCCCTTTGTTGGTACATGGCTGTATACTGCGTATGCCTCTACATCTAGAGTTGAACCCTTTTATGTAGATTTTGTACAAATTAAACACTCAGGTGAGGAATATACAACCTTTCTATGTAAGGGTAAATGCAATATTCAAAACTTGATGATTGATAATCAGAACCACATTTTAAAAGAATATGGATTAGCCGCAGATTATCAAAACTTCAGTATTGAAATTGCAGAAACTACAAACCACAAGATAATAGTAGGAGAAATTGTAGAAAAAGCCACAGCAAAAAAAATGTATTTTATTTTAAGAAAATTGTTGCAGAAAGGGATTAAATCTCAACAAAAATCTTATAAAAAAGATTTGTTTTTTAATCCAAGATTATCTAAAATAACACCCATGAAAATATTGCCGCACAATGAATATAAAATGGCTTCTCTAGTAAGATGGGTTCAAAAAAGTATAGGTTCTTCTTTTACGGATATTATGAAAAATAATTTTCGACTTGATTCTACTGATATATATGATGTACAAAATGATGCACAAAAATTATTCGACACAGATAATTTTCGATCATCAAATCAATCAGGAGTTTCTGCTAGTAGTGGAGCAAATAATAATTTTGGAGGACAAGGAAGAAATCGCCAAGGTAATAATCAGAACCCAAAGAAGAACGAAAATTCCGCCTTGGAAAGAATAGGGTCAGACATTAGTAATGCCGAGCAGTCTCCACAACAAGGACGAGAAATAGGGATGCGAAGTATAAATTTTTTAGCTGCTGCTGTATTTGCTCTAGGTACTGCCCTGAGTTTTCTTTTTCAAACACCTGCTAATGCTAGTAATGTTAGCACTGAAACTAGAACAATAAATAACAGAAACCAGAGCAAACCTCAACCTAAACCTTCAACAAGTTCTGGTCCGCCTCCAGGAATCAGAACTGGAGATAAATGCCCTGCGGAATATTTACCACCCCCAGGGGAGTGTGGTGGTTGTTTATATGGTCAGTGGGTTCCTATATGTGGCTACCCTTACTAATTATTTCAAATAAATATTTGGTCAGGAGTTTTCTTCAGTCAATTAAAACTTATAGCGATCGCCATTTGTCCGATTTTCAATCAAGCGATCGCATCACATGATCCCGTAGGGGTGAAGCATTCGTACAAGCAAAATATGGAACAAAAAGATAACCTGTATTGGCGAATGCTTCACCCTGTCCCACGAGTTCAACACAAGAGGGCAAAGCATTGGCAATTTGCTATTATCGAAATCAACAAGGATTTTCCAGCCAATGCTTTGCCCCTACAAATGGCACAATAAAATGGTATTGATTGAGCGATCGCTATTTACCCGATTTTCCATCAAGCGATCGCACCACATTATATGATCCCGTAGGGGTGAAGCATTCGTACAAGAAAAATAGGCAACAAACAGATAACCTGTATTGGCGAATGCTTCACCCTGTCCCACAAGTTCAACACAAGAGGGCAAAGCATTGGCAATTTGCTATTATCGAAATCAACAAGGATTTTCCAGCCAATGCTTTGCCCCTACAAATGGCACAATTAAAATGGTATTGATTGAGCGATCGCCATTTGGCCTAATTTCAATCAAGCGATCGCACCACATTATCCTGTAGGGGTGAAGCATTCGCACCAGAAAAATAGGGAACAAACAGATAACCTATATTGGCGAATGCTTCACCCTTCCCCATAACATCGGTTAATTGCTCTAACGCCATAAAAAGGAATTTAATTCATGCCCTATAATCCCGACATTCACCACCGCCGTTCTATGCGATTAAAAGGATACGACTATTCTCAACAAGGAGCATATTTTGTCACCATTTGCACCCATCAACGTAATTGTTTATTTGGTGAAATTGTAGATGGTGAAATGAAATTAAATACAAATGGTGAAATAGCAAGGGGTTCTTGGTTATCTATTCCTCGACATTTTCAAAATGTAGAATTAGATGAATTTGTAATCATGCCCAATCATTTACATGGGATTCTTATCATTAAGAATTTTGAGATGGAGGGCGAAGCATTGGCAAATCAAGATTTTTCACAATCGTTTTCTGAAGTGGAGGGCGAAGCATTGGCAAATCAAGATTTTCAACAAAAACAAAATTTATCGAGCCAATGCTTCGCCCCTACAACCCCTACAATTAAAAGGGTTAAAATTAATGGGACGACACCACAATCTTTGGCATCAATAATTCAAAATTATAAATCTGTTTCTACACGTCAAATTAATCGAATCAATAAAGCTAAGGGAAATGTTATTTGGCAACGTAATTATCATGAACATATTATTCGTAGCGAGGAAGCATTAAATAATATTCGTCAGTACATTGTCAACAATCCGATAAATTGGGCAGAAGATGAGGAAAATCCTACCAATCTTAATTAGCGATCGCCTATCACCAATCAAATGAATTGCTATAATGTAATATGAAGAATTATAAATATTATTTGCTAATTAAAATTGTAGAAATATTTATAATTTTTACTAGTTATTTACTAGTTAATTTTATCACTCTGTATAACTAAATGACAAAATCTCTATGAAGACAGATATCAATTGGCAGCAACTAACCTCATCTAACGTAGTTTCTGAAACTACACCTAACTTCTTTGGTGAAATAGTCCAAGAAACCCTAGCTTTAACCCGTCGTCTATTTATCCAGCTACAACGCCGTCCTTCTAGCCTAGCAGCAGGAATTATTCAACCTGTGATGTGGTTGGTATTGTTTGGTGCATTATTCCAAAATGCCCCCAAAGGTTTATTTGGCAGTACGACAAATTACGGTCAATTTCTAGCCGCAGGTGTAATAGTATTTACTGCCTTTGCAGGGGCATTAAATGCCGGTTTACCTGTAATGTTTGACAGAGAATTTGGCTTTTTGAATCGGTTGCTGGTTGCACCTTTAGCTTCTCGCTTCTCAATTGTTTTTGCTTCTGCTATCTTTATCATCAGCCAAAGTTTACTACAAGCAGCGGTAATTGTTGGTGCAGCAGCATTTTTGGGTGCGGGTTTACCTGATGCGGCTGGTTTAAGTGCCATTACTCTCATCGTCTTTCTTCTGGCTTTAGGTGTCACCGCTATTTCCCTGGGTTTGGCTTTTGCTTTACCAGGACACATTGAATTAATTGCGGTAATTTTTGTTACTAACCTACCTTTACTTTTTGCCAGCACAGCTTTAGCACCTTTATCCTTTATGCCTGGTTGGTTGCAGGTTATTGCTACCCTCAATCCCCTCAGCTATGCAATTGAACCGATTCGCTATTTGTATCTACACAGTAATTGGGGATTAAATGATATAGTCATGCACGCTTTTTGGGGTGATGTTACCTTTGGAGGAGCATTATTGGTGTTATTGGGATTTGCTGTGGTAGCTTTACTCAGCATTCAACCCCAATTACGCAAAACTCTTGCTTAAGATTTCAGCATAATCAAGTTATTAATATGTGAGGGGAAATCTCATGAACAGTCCATTTTTACCAGTTCACAAAATCTTAGCTGCTACTTTGGCGGGAATTAGCTTTGCTTCCTTGCTATTAGCACAACCTAGTTTAGCTGATCCTAATCAACCCTTTAGTAGTTTAGAAAGTGATAAAAACACCAATTCATTCTCTGGTAATAGCCCCGATTTTAATATGCTGGACGTAATTCATCGGGCAAATTTCGGAACTCTCAACTGGAATCCTGAACAACAAAATCAACAATTGGATGACGCAGCAACAGCGTTTAAAGCCAGACAACAAAAACTATTACAAACTCAGCAACAGCCAACCTCAAATTCACCAACTACATCGGGTGAAAATACACTACCGTTGATGCTACTACCTTCTTCAGACAAATGAATAAATAATGAACATTAAAAACCTCAACTCCTAATCCTGATCGGGTTCGGGGTTGAGGTTATTATCAGTTATCAGTTTACTGTTTCCTGACTTCTATGATTTAACAAGTTACAGGCCAAGTGCATTTAAAACATCACTAGCATGGGTAGCTGTACTCACAGCACTATCAACATGAACGATTTTACCGTTGGGGTCGATTACATAGGTAACGCGCTTGGCATAACCACCGCCATCAACATCGTAAGCTTTAATCAGAGTTTGATTGGTATCAGCCAGTAGGGGAAAATTTAGATTATATTTCGCTGTAAATGCTTGATGGGCAGCTTCATTATCAGCACTTACTCCCAAAACCACAACATTTTTACCTTTATATTCAGGTTGGGCATCCCGGAAACTGCAAGCTTGTTTGGTACAACCAGGAGTATCATCTTTGGGGTAAAAATAAAGAACTACGGTTTTACCAGCAAAATCAGATAATGAAACTGTGTTGCCGTTTGTATCCTTACTGGTAAATGCAGGTGCATCCGTACCAACTGCTAGTGGCATAATTAACTTTTCCTGTTTAAAACTGTTGATGCTCTTAAGATTTTACAATACTTTACAATAAACAGGGAAGAAAA
>NZ_JAYGHA010000010.1:150197-160942 GCF_034931405.1 Anabaena sp. UHCC 0451
TTAGACCGAATGCTTCGCCCTGATGCTTCCAGCCCAGTCATGTATACACCCGTACAGGAATCAGGAGTTCAAGAAGTCAGAATTAATTTTTATCCCCAATCCCCAATCCCCAATCCCCAGTCCCCAGTCCAAACCTATGCCTAGTGTTGATTCCTCAAACCTCAAACCCTTTGTATATACTCAAACTACACTCTTAAGAGCCGAGCGATCGCTGATTTGCTCACCTTTCCACCTCAGTTTATTTATAGCCATGCGGAACCAGAGTGTTTCCGTAAGTGCGATCGCCTCAGAAAAAGGTGTCAAACAAGGTTACACCAAACGCCCTTTGTCAGAATTAGCCTGTGATAACGCTTTTGATTGGTTAATAGAAGTGGGAGTATTACGGCGAGAAGTCGATGGACAGGGGATAACAGACGGTTTTCGTCTCACACCTCTCGGTCATCAATTGGTAGAAAAATTCCTAGATACAAGCTGGAATAGTCCCTCATGGGGCGATCGCTTCAATAATGCCATCACTCGTTGGTTGCGACTACCCTTTTAGATCAAAAATTGACAACTTAGGATAAGCAAGTCAAAGTGAAAACGAGGTTAAGGAAACAATAATCTTTAACCTAGTCTTTGATCTGCTCTTTTTCAAGTTTGATGGGCAGATTAGCAGATTACAAACCCTTAACTCAGAAATTGCAGCACCGCTCAGAAAACACAGCAGTAACTTTATGAAATCAATTATGGTAGTGGGAACAACATCCCATGCGGGTAAATCACTGATCACCACAGCCCTATGTCGCATCCTTTCGCGGCGTGGCTGGCGAGTAACTCCATTTAAAGGTCAAAATATGGCTTTAAATGCCTATGTTACCGCCAGTGGTGGGGAAATAGGCTACGCTCAAGCAGTGCAAGCCTGGTCTGCGGGAGTAGCTCCTTTGGTGGAAATGAACCCAATTTTACTTAAACCCCAAGGTGATATGACTTCTCAAGTCATCCTCAAAGGTAAACCCGTAGGTAAAGTTAGTGCTACAGATTACTATGAGCAGTATTTTGAACTGGGTTGGCGAACAATTCAAGAATCTCTAAAACATTTAGAATCGGAATTTGATTTCATTGTTTGTGAAGGTGCGGGTAGTCCAGCCGAAATTAACCTCAAGCACCGGGATTTAACTAATATGCGGGTGGCAAAACATTTGAATGCACCCACATTATTAGTAGTTGATATTGATAGGGGAGGTGCTTTTGCTCACGTAGTTGGAACTTTAGAATTATTAGAACCCGACGAACGCGCCTTAATTAAAGGGGTAGTAATTAACAAATTCCGGGGACTACGTTCCATCCTCGAACCAGGAATTAAATGGCTAGAAGAACGCACTGGTATTCCTGTGGTTGGTGTTATTCCCTACTTAGAACAAGTATTTCCAGCGGAAGATTCTCTAGACCTACTAGAACGTAAACCCCTTAAAGCCCAAGCAGAACTGAATATTGCTGTGATTCGCTTACCAAGAATTGCAAATTTTACCGACTTTGACCCATTAGAATCAGAACCAACAGTTTCAGTAAAATACCTGAGTCCTAAGCAAGATTTAGGACACCCTGACGCTGTAATTATTCCAGGGACAAAAACCACAATTGCTGATTTAATCCTACTGCAAAAAACTGGTATGGCGGAAGCAATTCAACATTATGCAGCCTCTGGGGGAACGGTTTTAGGCATCTGTGGTGGTTTTCAAATGTTAGGCCAAATGGTAGCTGATCCAGAAGGAATTGAGGGACAAGCTGGTAGGTATCAAGGGTTAAATCTCTTCCCCATGAAAACTGTGATTACAGGACAAAAAATAGCCCGTCAGCGCCAAGTTACTTCTAATTATCCACAAATGGGTTTACCTGTAAATGGATTTGAAATTCACCAAGGGCGATCTACTTACAACAGCGATTCGCTATCGCGTCTAGAACAACCAACAGATAAATCTATCTGTCAACCTCTGTTTGACGATGTTAATTTAGGATTAGTAGATAATTGTCAATCTGTTTGGGGTACTTATCTGCACGGGCTGTTTGATAACGGACCTTGGAGACGTGCTTGGTTAAACCGTCTGCGTCAGCAACGCGGTTTAAAATCTTTACCCACAGGTGTTGCTAACTATCGAGATCAGCGAGAGCAGATTTTAGAATCTTTAGCTACCGAAATTGAAGCTCATTTAGATTTAAGGCCTTTTTTGTCTTAGTTGACACTCTGCGTCCTAAAGGAGCGCAGATTCTTAGTTCAACGAGTCCACTTAGCTTAGATCCCTTGCGGTGTCTAATCCAGAGGTGGTTCTCTCCCTAAGCGTTACTTTCCCCCTGCCCGAAGGTAGTTGAATTACTCCAAGTTTTGTTTGAGTTTAAATTCTGTGTCGTCTAGACCCCATGAAGATTTTACCTATTCCTGGGTAGGAACTAGAACTATGGAATAGAACCCCATATCTTCAATTGTCAAGGTACAGATTGCCGTTAGGCAGTTAGGTTTTTATACAGGTTGTTTACCATTCCTGTTAAAGCTATTGTAGTATAACTGCCCCTAAAGGGGCAAGCCGCTCCCCTACATCCATCTTCTAAAGCACGATAAAATATCTACGCCTTGCTCCGATACTTTATCTCGATGGTTTTAGCTCGCTCGATTTTTTTATAAACAACTAAGGAAGTCGGATCGAAAAAACCAAGCAAGTACAAAAATGTAAAATCCCTGAAAGTCTCTTCCCTTTTGCCTCTTGCCTTGCCATAACGACAATTTTCAACGCCAATCTACTTAATGACCAATGACTATTAACATCCGCTTTTTACCAGATGATGTCACCATTCAGGCCGAAGTAGGAGAATCCCTGTTAGATATAGCAGATAGAGCAGGGGTATCAATTCCTACTGGTTGTCTCATGGGAACTTGTCACGCTTGCACAGTCGAACTAGATGATGGGGAAATCATCCGCGCTTGTATTACACCTGTTCCTCCTGGAAAAGAAGAATTAACCATACATCTTTTTAGTGATCCGACTTGGTAATAATTATTTATCATCAAGGTTTTTAATTGTCACCCTTAAAAAAATCTAGCTGAATCTAGAAAATAAACATATCTGTGCTACCCTAGTATAGTTGTCTAAAATCCGCACATCCAGGAATTCGGGTGTTTCTTCACGAAGAAATGCACCTGGGTGGAGGTTTAACCCGAATAGGAGTTACAAAATATGCCAGTTGTTTCATTGGCTCAAATGATGGAGTCAGGCGTTCACTTTGGGCATCAAACCCGACGTTGGAACCCCAAGATGTCTCCTTACATCTACACTTCCCGTAATGGTGTACATATCATCGACTTGGTGCAGACTGCCCATTTGATGGATGATGCTTACAACTATATGCGGACCCAAGCAGAACAAGGAAAGAAATTTCTGTTTGTGGGTACAAAGCGCCAAGCCGCAGGGATTATTGCTCAAGAAGCTACTCGTTGTGGTTCTCACTACATTAACCAACGTTGGTTGGGTGGAATGCTCACCAATTGGGCTACCATTAAAACCAGAGCGGATCGTCTGAAAGATTTAGAACGTCGGGAAGAAAACGGCGCACTGGATTTATTGCCCAAGAAAGAAGCGTCAATGCTACGTCGGGAAATGACAAAGCTACAAAAATACTTGGGCGGCATCAAGAATATGCGGAAAGTACCCGATGTAGTGGTGATTGTTGACCAAAAACGCGAGTATAACGCAGTTCAAGAATGCGAAAAGTTGGGTATTCCTATTGTGTCTATGTTGGATACAAACTGTGACCCAGATGTAGTAGATATCCCCATTCCTGCCAATGATGACGCAATCAGATCGATTAAATTGATTGTGGGCAAATTAGCAGATGCTATTTATGAAGGCCGTCACGGTCAGTTAGAAGCGGAAGGGGATTACGAAGATTACGAAGGTGCTGAGGGAGATTACGACTACGACGAAACTGAGTATAGTGATTCATCCCTTTCCGACGACGATAAAGAATAATTAAGAAGGGAGAATTTACTGGGGGTTAAGCAAATTGCTTGACCCTGAGAGTCATAACTCCTGTAAATCCTGTCGTGACAATTACTGATTAAAGTAATTGAAACCTGAAACTTGAACTTGAAACGGAATTGAGGCAACATGGCGGAAATATCTGCAAAACTCGTCCAAGAGCTACGCCAAAAAACCGGTGCCGGCATGATGGACTGCAAAAAGGCGCTGAAAGAAACTGATGGCAATATTGACGAAGCCATAGACTGGTTACGGAAAAAAGGTATTGCTTCAGCAGGTAAAAAAAGCGATCGCATCGCCGCAGAAGGTCTAGTAGACACCTACATTCAGCCCGGTGGCCAAGTAGGTGTACTGATAGAAGTCAACTGCCAAACAGACTTTGTTGCCCGTAACGAAGCTTTCAAATCCTTAGTGAAGAGCTTGGCACAACAAGCAGCAACTGCTGATAGCGTTGAGTCTTTGCTGGCTCAAACCTATATGAATGATGCCAGCAAGACAGTAGATGAATTCATCAAAGAAACCATTGCTACCTTGGGTGAAAACATCCTCGTGCGACGCTTTGTCAACTTTTCTCTTGGTAACACAGCAGGAGTAGTAGACAGCTACATTCATACTGGTGGCAGAGTGGGTGTATTGCTGGAACTCAATACTCAAACAGACTCTGCTGCTGGGAATGATGAGTTCAAAGGCTTGGCTAAAAATGCAGCTATGCAAGTTGCAGCTTGTCCTAATGTCGAGTATGTCACCATAGACCAAATTCCAGCCGAAGTTGTCAAAAAAGAAAAAGACATCGAAATGGGCAAGGATGACTTGGGGAGCAAACCAGAGAACATTAAAGAAAAGATTGTTCAAGGACGGATTGACAAACGTCTTAAAGAAATGACTTTGCTGGATCAACCTTACATCCGTGATCAGAGTATTTCTGTAGAAGACTTGGTGAAGCAAGTTAAATCTAAAGTAGGTGAAGAGATCCAGGTAAATCGCTTTGTGCGCTATATACTCGGTGAAGGCATTGAAAAACAAGAAATTAGCTTTGCTGACGAAGTAGCGGCTCAAATGGGTGCTAAGTAATTTAGTAATTCCTGATTAAATCCGTACACAGTAGACAGTTATGATACTTTATGGTATTTTACCCAAAGATAAAACTGATAACTGATCACTGATATTTGTAAAATAACAGGTCTAGCAAACTTTGCTGACCTGTATTTTATTGGCAGTTACCCGAAGTAATCTAAAACTCTAGATGATCTGGATGATTATTTTCACTACAAATTTTACATTTGTATCAAAATAAAATTCAGGTGCAGAAAAAGGAGAAGATATGGCCAGATCAATTGAGCGAATAGAACGAGACATTGTATCTTTAAAAGAAGCGATTAGAGCGATCGCCACAGAACTCCATAGCAATTATGTTAGTTATTTAAATATTCTGGGAGAAGCCTTACAAAAACAGTTGATTTTGGCAGTTTATCACCTTTGTACTCAGGGATATGCTGAGAAATTTCTCAACTTATCACTGAATCAGCGGCAAAAATTACAACAAAGTATTCGCAAATTAGGACAAAAAGGCGCTGAACAGTTGCTGGTTTATATTCAGGGCGGAGAAACTGAACAAACAGAGGAAACAGAGCAACCAGAGGTAACTCAGGAGCTTGAGGAACTTGAGCAACTGGAGGAAATAGACGAAAGTGAAAACAATCAACAATCAAAAACCAACAATCAAAAATATTTAGATCCTTCCAACCCCATGGAACTGGCACAATGGCATCAGGATTTAGAGGAGGGAATTCAGGATACACTAAAAAAAGTATCTCATGATGCTAATTCTTTAATTCAAAAAGCTGGACTTTTACCTAAAAAATTACCAGAGCCAATTTTAGCAGCAGCAGCGGCAGCTTCAGAAGCTTCAACAGAGGTGATACCGGGTCCCCCCAACCTATTAAATTTAGTCATTGAAATCAGTAATGATCAAAAATCAGAAGATTCTAGCTTGACACAGCTGATAACCCTTAACTTGCGACTAGGAGATATTGAATTTGCTGATACCTCACTCTTGTCAGGACGCAAGCAAATTCGTAATATTTTATTGCAGCTAAATAAGCTGGGAAGAGAGTATCAAAAAAAGCAACGAGAATTAAAAGTGGCGGAAGCTGAAGCTGCTTGGCGTGCCAGTTGGTTTGAGGACTAATTGTAGGTGACAGGTGACAGGTGACAGGTGACAGCAGCAAAGAGTCAAGAGTGGCAGGGGAGCAGGGGAGCAGGGGAGATAAATAGCTCAATGACCAATGAATAATGACAACTGACCAATGACTCATAAATAATGACTAATGACTAATGACATTCCTGATTGGATAAGATTGCATAAAGCTTTGGCAGTAGAGGCCGAATCTGGCTTTACAGATTTGGTAGGTAAACAGTACCGCTTCAGTGAATTTCTCAGTTTGACCTTTGGGAAATTTCCTCAAGCTTTGCCCCCCAAAGAACGTTCTCGCTGGCATGAAATAGCAATGCAATTTGCCAGTTATCCAAATTTGGAAGTGGAAGCAAGACAAAATTTAGTAGCAGAAGTTAGAAGATATCTCTACCAATTGCAACAAGAACTAGAGCAGGGGGAGCAGAGGAGCAAAGGAGGAGAGGAACAGAGGAAAATATATCCAAGCAAAACCATAAATCTCACAACCCCAATTGTTGCAGAAGTAAGTAAAAAACTAGCTCCAAAAATTGAGCAAAAACTCAGTGATTTGCCAGAAATTGGCATTAAAAAAGCTGAGAATTTAGCGCGGTTGGATTTACTGACTGTGCGTGATTTGCTGTTTTATTATCCTCGTGATCATATTGATTATGCACGTCAAGTGAATATTCAAGAATTGCAGGGAGGTGAAACAGTAACTATCATAGCAACTGTGAAACGTGTTAATTATTTTACTAGTCCTAAAAATAAGAAGTTATCAATTTTAGAACTGCTGCTCAAAGATAATACAGGGCAAATTAAAGTTAGCCGTTTTTATGCTGGGGCGCGGTTTAGTAGTCGTGGTTGGCAGGAAAGTTTAAAACGCCGCTATGCTGTGGGTAGTATGCTGGCGGCTTGTGGGTTGGTAAAAGGTGGTAAATATGGTTTAACTTTGGATAATCCAGAATTGGAAGTGTTAGCAAATCCAGGGGATGCCATTGATTCTCTGACCATTGGCCGGGTTGTGCCGATTTATGGTTTAACTGAGGGAGTGGTGGCAAATACGGTCAGACAAGCTGTAATTGCGGCTTTACCTGCGGTGGCTCATTTGAAAGATCCTTTGCCCAGTGGGTTGCGGAAAAAATATGATTTAATGGAATTGAAAGATGCAATTCCTAATATTCATTTTCCTAAAGATAGTGATACTTTGAAAATTGCCCGTCGGCGTTTGGTATTTGATGAATTTTTCTATCTGCAAGTTGGTTTATTGCAACGTCAGAAAAAAGCTAAAGCAATTCAAACTAGTGCTGTCCTTGCACCGAAAGGTGAGTTATTAGAAAAATTTAACAAAATTCTCCCTTTTAAATTTACTGGCGCTCAACAAAGAGTTATCAACGAAATCCTTAACGACTTACAAAAACCCGCACCAATGAATCGGTTAGTTCAAGGTGATGTAGGTTCAGGTAAAACTGTCGTTGCTGTAGTTGCTATTTTAGCCGCTATTCAATCCGGTTATCAAGCGGCTTTGATGGCTCCCACTGAAGTATTAGCAGAACAACATTATCGTAAATTAGTTAGTTGGTTTAACTTGCTACATTTGCCTGTTGAATTATTAACAGGTTCAACAAAAATAGCGAAAAGACGAGAAATTCATGCTCAGTTAGAAACGGGTGAGTTACCTTTATTAGTAGGAACTCATGCTTTAATTCAAGATAAAGTCAATTTTCAAAGTTTGGGTTTAGTTGTTATTGATGAACAGCACCGTTTTGGGGTAGAACAAAGGGCGAAGTTACAACAAAAAGGCGAACAACCTCATGTGTTAACTATGACTGCAACTCCTATCCCTCGAACTTTGGCATTAACAGTACATGGTGATTTAGATGTTAGTCAAATTGATGAATTACCACCAGGAAGACAACAAATTCAAACTACTTTGTTAACTGGTCAGCAACGACCAAAAGCTTATGATTTAATGCGGCGAGAAGTTGCCCAGGGTAGACAAATTTATGTGGTTTTACCTTTGGTGGAAGAATCAGAAAAATTAGATTTGCGTTCTGCTGTTGATGAACATCAAAAGTTAAAAGAAAGCGTTTTTCCTGATTTTCAAGTTGGGTTATTGCATGGACGCATGACTTCAGCAGAAAAAGATGAAGCTATTACCAAATTCCGTGATAATGAAACGCAGATTTTAGTTTCTACGACTGTGGTGGAAGTGGGTGTAGACGTACCAAATGCTACAGTAATGTTAATTGAACACGCGGAAAGATTTGGTTTATCACAGTTACATCAATTAAGGGGTCGTGTAGGTCGGGGTGCGGCGCAGTCTTATTGTTTATTAATGAGTAGTTCTAGAAGTGCGGATGCTCAACAACGCTTGAAGGTGTTGGAACAGTCCCAGGATGGGTTTTTTATCTCGGAAATGGATATGCGTTTTCGTGGGCCTGGACAAGTGATGGGAACTCGTCAATCTGGGGTAGCTGATTTTACCTTAGCTAGTTTGGTGGAAGATGAGGATGTTTTGCTGTTAGCGCGACAAGCAGCAGAGAAGGTAATTGATACGGATGCAAGTTTAGAGCGTTGGCCGTTGATGAAGGATGAGTTGCAGTATAGGTATGCGCGGTTAATGGGTGGGGCGATTTTGACGTAATAACAGTGATTGCATCCCATAACCCCGAAAAGGGGATCAGTATATTGAAATTGTGAGGTTAATTCATGCTGCACGGGATATTTCACAGATTTTAGCTAAAGAAGAATAGTTATAGTCATCAGCTATGCGATCTCTGCTTATCTCACCCAAGTGCGATTCCTACGGAGTGCTTCGCTATCGCATCTCTATAATTTACTATAGCTAGATATTGTGAATTTTGAGTTTAAACCTGCTATTTCTATGATGGAACTTCTACTAATTCAGCAATGGAATCGCCAAGACGGAGAAAATGTTTCGCATTAAGAGTTAATATCTTCTCCGCTTCTATTTTTAGAGCAGAATAAGCGATTAAACTATCATAAATTGCTCCTCCGGTAAAACCTAAATTGACCATATTTTCTATAGCTTTATAATAATCATCTTCAGTTAAAGAAATAATCTGAAATTCTTTTAGATTTTCTTGAATAAGCCTCTGAGTGATTTGAGGTGAAAAACGAGGTTGAGATGGAAAAGAAGATATAACTGAGAATAATTCGGCTAAGGTATGAGTGACAATAAATCCTTCTATTTGTGATGTTTTTACCTTTTCTAGCCATGACCAACAAGGAAAATGCTGAGGATGTTTAACTAAAATAGCGGCGACTAAAACAGATGTATCAAATAATATTTTTACCATGGAATTACTTGATTTATTCTTTCATTTTTGAGTTCTTCAATTATTGTATTAGCATCTGCTAATAATTCTACATCAGAAACTAATACATGACCTTCGTAGTAAAGTGATGGTTCTTCTTTGATAGGGTTTAAAATTAGTTTTCCATCTTGAACTTCTAAAGATAGTTTTGATTCATTATTTAAACCTAACTGTTGTCTAATAATTTCAGGAATTTGCAGATATCCTGATTGATTTAAGGTGACTAATTCCATAATGTTTTTTACCAAAAAATAGTAACTGTTTGTATTATAGCAGCGAACTGCTTGCAGCAGCACTTCGCTATCGCTCTCCCATATCCCCAAAAGCGATACCTTCGGTCAGCTATCTCTTCGAGACGCTACGCGAACGCTATCGCACCTCCCAACATCCCCAACAGATAAGCGATCGCTATCCCATCATTCCCAACTACAGAAAAGCGATCTCTCCTAATCTCAAAGCAAGTTATTGTATGGTAAAATAGGAAATATGAATTGAGTTTATAATTAGGAATATACTATGACTATAGAACGCTGGAATGACGAAATGCTTGATGAATTAGCATCAAGTGTAAGTGAATTAAGAGAAAGTATGACTGAGGTTAAAGATGGTATAGATGGTTTAAGAATAACTGCTCAAACTTTGTTACAATTGGCTGCTCAAAATCAACAAAATATGGAATTAATAAAAGAAAGACAGGCTGAAAGCGATCAGAGATTTAATCTTATACTTGAGGAAGTTCGCTATTTAATTCGAGGTAATCAAGCGAGCTAGTGATTGGGTATTACATGGAACTAATGGTAAATTTGTGGATTATAGGACATTTTTAGATTGAGGAATTACCTTGATTTTATCGAACTTTTTTACCATAATTTGTAAGGGTTTAGCATCGCCCTTCCACATCCCCAAACAGCAATTCCTACGGAGCGTTTCGCTATCGCTATCCCAGCATCCCAATAGAAAGGTGATTCCTACGGAGCGCTTCGCTATCGCACCTCCTCATATCCCAAAAAAGCGGACTGCTTGCAACAGCACTTCGCTATCGCACACCCCACATTCTCAAAAGCAATTTTCAGTAGTGAAACCGACAAGCAAGAATTCTGATTTTATCTTCTAAGACTTCATAAACCAGACGATGTTCTTGATCGATCCGTCGTGACCAGCAGCCAGATAGATCGTGTTTTAGTGCTTCAGGTTGTCCTGTACCTTCAAATGGATTATGTTGTA
>NZ_JAYGHA010000011.1:0-52360 GCF_034931405.1 Anabaena sp. UHCC 0451
TAAAGGCATCATATCTAACTAACCTAGTTTAATGAATGTATCCATCTTTTTGCAAGTTCCCTACGGCGGGAAATCAGCCTACAGGACTGGTCTCACCACCTGCGTGGACTAATGAAAAATCAAGGGTTTGAAACCCACGGAGGTGGGTTTTGTCTGTATAGCCGCGACTTCTAGTCGCCAGGCTATACTCTAATTAATAGAAAAAAACGAGCATATACACTTTACTACTAGTAGTGATGCAATAGGTGACGTAGCAATTTTAGCAAGAATAAAAAAATTAACTATTTTCAGATGAACTAAAAATCAAATTCTTCGTCACTGGAGGTAAGAAGATATATTGGAGCTATCTAAAGTTATGTCATCAAAATCACGTCAGTTTTTACTTTCAAGTAGTCTGATCATGTCCTTATTTATTGGTAACTCCGTAGCCTTTGCTCAAAGCGATAGTGTTGTTGTTCCCACAGTACCATCAGGCTCAACTACAACAGTACCATCAGGTTCACCCACCAATATACCACCAACCTCTACTACTCCTATAGACAGCAGCACCAGATTTAGCTGTCAATATTACAACGGTCAATATACAGTCATGTATCAACCCCAAAGCCGACAAGGTCAATTTTTTGCTTGGGCTGCACCGCAAGCTTTAGGTGGTGGTTGGACCGCTCAAAATCGTTGTGAGGCGATCGCTAATCGGTTAGAATTATACCGCCCAGACGGCTTACAAGAATTGCAAATAGCCAGAGAAAACAACGAAAATATTATCTGCGTAACCACAGAAGCTAATCCTGGTTGTCGCATTCTGCTGACAGTACCACGGAATAAAGACCCCCAAACTATCCGTAGTAGTATCTTCAGCAACCTAGCCAGCGCCGACAACGGACAGCAAACCACGGCTGTTAACACCTATGCCAATCGTGGTCAGGGAGGAGTAAATGAATTATACAATTTAGGTCGTACACTTCTTGGTGGTGCTAATAATCGCCCTACTTCCTCCAGAAATGGTATTAATTTAAAACCCTTCTTAGCACCCGAAGATGGTGGTACAGCTACTAACCTAAGAAATGGTGTATCAATTGGTCGTCAGTCCCCACCCCAAAACCGTACTATTTTGAATCCTCGACTATTCAGATAATCAAATACTAAGAATTCAGAACTCAAAAATCAGAATATTTGCTGATATTCAGGAGTATAGATGAGCAAATTTTTCAAGAATTATCAATATCGATTCAAAAAGCCTGAATTTATCATGCAAGCGTAGTCTTACCGTAGGCTATTCTGTATTCTGAATCCTTACATAAACTGTATTATTGACTAGGTTTTTGGCGGTAAAGCAATTATGAACAAATTTAGCTTCGGCTTCTTTGTAAGTATTTACAAGGAGGCTATTTCTGTGCTTAATTTTTGGCATCAAGATTATAAATTTTTAATAAAAGTTGCATTTAATTTCTCAAAAATTCAGTATTTTTAGCTTACACTGATTGGTGACAAGTAAAAAAAATGCAAGATTTGCCAAGAGGCTAAAGTTACATTATCTTAGTCCTAGTGATCATGATCTGGACAGATAAAGCAGTTTTAAGTTTAAATACATTGTGTAGTAAATTTACAAGGAAACAATAATGACATCATTTAGCACTCCCAGCAACTTTACAGTCGGTACTAATCCCTATTCTGTAGCTGTAGGAGACTTTAACGGAGACAGCATTCCAGATTTAGTAGTAGCAAACGCTGGTGATCTAAACCCTGCAAGTAAAACTGTCACAGTCCTAATAGGTGATGGAGTCGGTGGTTTTACTGCTTCTACCGTGCCTGTGGGATCAACTTTTAATCCAATTAACGTATTTGTAGGAGACTTCGACGGGGACGGCGACGATGACATAGCAACAGCAAATTTTGATCTGCCTGAACTCATTTTAAATCCTGCCAACACATCTCCCGCCAGCGATATCTCAATTCTTCTGAACAATGGTAGTGGTTCTTTTAGCGCAGCCGCAGGTTCTCCCTTTGCTGTTCCTGATGGACTGAGTGCGATCGCATTAGGAGACTTCAACAATGATGGCATTCTAGACGTAGCCGCAGGCGCACTTGACAATGATGATGTCTCAGTCTATTTGGGTGATCAATTCGGACCACTGGGTACTTTCGACCCCACTCCTTTCACATATACAATTGGTCGGACTACCCGTAGCCTTGATCTCGGTGACTTGAACGGTGATGGTTTTAGAGACTTGGCACTAGTCAGAAGTGGTGACCCCAACGTTTACATCCGCTTCGGGACTGGTACAGATTTATTGTCTGGTGCGCCAATTTTCGATCCTACTGAAACTTCTTTTGCTGTGGGAGCGCAACCCCGCTCAGTTAAAATAGTCGACATCAACGGTGACGGCGATTTAGACCTAGTGGTAGCAAACAGTGCGGATGATAACATTTCCGTGCTATTAGGAAATGGCGATGGTACATTTGGTGCTGCTACTAACTATGATGTGGGCAATGGTTCTCGTGCTGTAGCTGTAGCCGACTTAGATGGCAATAGTTCCCCTGACATTGTAGTGGCCAACGAACTTGACGACACTGTTTCTGTGCTGTGGAATCCCATTGTCGGCAATGGACAGAATAACCTCCTCAGAGGTGGAGATGGTAATGACACACTCAATGGTAGTGGTGGTAATGACACCATATTTGGTGGTCTTGGCAACGACTTGCTCAAGGGTGGTACAGGCGCTGACTCTCTGGTTGGTGGTGCTGGTGATGACCGTTACGAAGTTGATGATTTGGGTGACACAGTTACCGAAGATGTTGGTGGTGGTATAGATTTGGTTACTTCCTCTGTGAATTTTACTTTGGGAGACAACATAGAAAATCTGATTTTGAATGGAAGTGCTAATATCAATGGCACAGGTAACAGCCTGGATAACGAGATATACGGCAATAGTGGCAATAATACCCTGACAGGTGGTGCTGGTAACGACACGCTTAGAGGTGGTGCTGGTGACGACACCTTATTTGGTGGAGACGGCAACGACACACTAGTTGGTGGTATCGGCACTGATTCTCTGGTTGGTGGTGCTGGGGATGACACTTATATCATTGATAGTTTGATTGATACTATTGTCGAAGCTGCTGGTGGTGGTACTGATACAGTTAGATCCTCGGTAGATTTTACATTAGCAAGCAATTTAGAAAACCTGATTTTGAGTGGAACCGCTCTCAATGGTAGCGGTAACACCCTAAATAACAGGATCGTCGCTAATCCTGCTGGCAATAATATACTGCGTGGTTTTGGTGGTAACGACACCCTAATTGGTGCCGCTGGTAACGACAGCCTTGATGGTGGTGCTGGTAACGACACCCTATTTGGTGGTGCTAGTGACGACACTCTATTTGGTGCTAGTGGTAATGACTTGCTAGTTGGTGGTTTAGGTAATGACCTGCTAATTGGTGGTCTCGGTAACGATGTTTTCCGATTTAATAATCCGAATGAAGGAATTGATACAATTCAAAACTTTTCAAGTATTGATGACACGATTGAAGTATCAGACACTGGTTTTGGTGGTAGTTTAGTTGCTGGTGTTTTAGATGCTTCAGCTTTCGTTTCTGGTGCAGGTATCACTACAGCCAGTAATGCTGCCCATCGATTCATTTACAACACTAGCAATGGTGCTTTGTTCTTTGATGCTGATGGTAATGGTGCTGGAGCTAGTATCCAGCTGGCAACTTTATCAGGAACGCTTGCTATCAATAATACGGACATTGTGATTATTATCTAAAGCTAAAGCACTTACCCGTACTACGCATCTTTTTGTAGGTCTGGTATTTTGTTTAGTTGATCAATAGTGAAGACGTAGATAAAAGCATCAGGGTAAAGGAAAACTGTGTAATTTTCCTTTACCCTTTGCGTTTTAAATTTTTTTAAAATTACAGAACCTATTTTAACCACAGATGTAAAAATTAATAGCTGGTGCTTACAGGCTAAATTACTCAGCTTTTTGACTTAATGGCAGTTTGAGGTTGCAATTTCCAAAAATTATGATAATTTGGTACGATATCTCTAAATACTGACGCTACTGTTACTAGCACTAACAATAGTATACTCGCTTTATACCACGATGTTCAGTAACCAGCTACGCACAAAAAACTAAATGCAAGGGAATAAGGTGCAAAATATTACATGATCTTAACCAGCAGATAAACTTGCTGTAATCTGTTGATACTATTTTTTTAACAACAATCTATAAAGGTGCTAAACCTGCTTACAAGTGATATGAATCCAGTTCTGCAATTTGGCGATGCCTCCGGCGAGCGAAGCGATCGCATACTCACAGCCCCAGAAGTCCTACAATTACTGGCAAAATACCAACTAGTATCGCCATTTCTTAAAGAGGTAGTCATTGACCAAGCGATCGCCCAAATTGAGTGTACGCCACAAGAAGAGCAACTCGCTTGTGAACAGTTAGCCCAACAATATCAAGGGCGACAAGAACAGGGAATAAGTTCCGAGCAGTTAAATAATATTGCTCTGCGCCAACTCAAACTGGAAAAGTTTAAAGAAGCTACCTGGGGACAAGATTTAGACTCTTACTTTTACCAACGCAAACCCCAACTGGATCGAGTTATCTATTCCCTGATAACCACTTCTGATATTGGTATAGCCCAAGAAATATATTTCCGCATCCAAGAAGGGGAAGAGTCTTTTGCTCAATTAGCACGACAATACGCCCAAGGTCCTGAAGCCCAAACAGATGGTTTAGTCGGTCCTGTGGAATTACAATCTCTTCATCCATTATTAACGAAAGTCTTGTCTGTGAGCCAACCACAGCAACTTTCACCACCGACTCAAATAGGAGAGTGGATAGTAATTGTGCGCCTAGAAAAATTACTACCGGCGCAGTTGGATCGTAATTTACGGCAAAGGTTACTCAATGAACGTTTTCAGGGTTGGTTGCAAACACAAGTAGCTGCACAAAATTGGCAAATTAAGCAGTCAGAAGATTAAAATAGCCCTGAACTGCTAAAGGGTTTCTGTCCTAGTTTCTGTACCTGATCAAGTCAATTACTCACCCATAGATAACAGTAAATTAATTAACTTTCATAAACATGACTTATAGTAATAACGCCTTTGCCGAATTTCTCGCCACCGTTGCCGGATTTGAACAACTATCGGTAACAGAACGAAATAATTTACTATCACAACAGCAAGCTTTACGCTACCGCATAGGTCAAAAAATAATTAGTAAAGAAAAACTACCCGACCGCATAGCAATTCTTTACGAAGGGAAAGTAAGATTATTAGGATATGACCCCCAGACTCAATTACCAGTTACCTTAAAAATACTAGAACCGGGAGCAATAATTGGCGAAATTAGTTTGTTGCGGCAGATAGCTTGTGAAACAGCGATCGCATCTACTGAAGTCATCTGTTTAACCTTCAGTACAGCAGATTATTTAAGCCTGATTTTTCAAAATCCAGGCTTTGCTAATGAGCGTCAAAACCGTAGTCACATCATAGAAGTATTTGATGTTCTCAGTCCATTATTAGCTCAACAAGCTAATGCTAATTTAAATATCAAAGAAATTAGCCAAGAAGTTTTATCAGGAGCGAAAATCCATTACCTACCACCAGGAAGATCCTCCTTAACACAACTGGAAAGTGATAAAATCTGGCTCGTTAGTGGTGGTGGTACAGTAGCTAATTTTCCCCCTGGTTCTCAGTTAGAATCTACTAATAATCGAGATATTTTAGAAGTAACAGGCAGCAGTCCTGCACGTTTGTTAGGTATCAATCCCGCCAACATATCGTTTCTGAATCAAGAGCAACTAGAAGCAGCACTGACAGATGATCATCAACAACAAATCACAGATCAGTTAGAGATTCCCTACGCCAAAACTGAAGAAGTTGTCCCCTCAGCCACACCGACACCAGAAATCAAGCAAAAGCATCAGAAATACCCATTTTTTCGCGGACAAGGCGAAATAAATTCCACCTTAGCTTGTTTTCAAATGCTGTCCAAGCATTTAGAAATCCCCTTGAGAAAAGAAGTAGTACGTCGGATTTTAAATGACAACATTAAACGCCAAGGTGGGATATCTTTTCAGCTTTGCGCTTATTTAGGAGAATTAATTGGACTCAAATCCCAGTTAGTAGATGTTCCTGCTGCGGCAATTACACGCATTCCCACACCTGCACTAATTCAATATCGAGATAGCTATGCTGTCATCTATGCAGTAGAAGAAAACACAGTAGTTTTAGCTGTGCCATCAAAAGGCATTATTAATTGTAAACCAGCCAAACTACTGGAAGAGATAGAAACTGAAGAAACAAATTTGCAACCGCAACTGAGGGTATTATTATTCAGTGCGACTCAAGAAACACCACAACAACGCTTTGGTTTAAGCTGGTTTCTCCCATATCTGTCACGTTACCGTCGAGTCTTAATAGAAGTATTTATAGCTTCCTTTTTCGTCCAACTGGCAGCCTTAGCTAATCCCCTTGTTATTCAGTTAATCATTGATAAAGTCATCGTTCAAAATAGTATTAGTACCCTGAATATTTTAGGAGTTTTACTATTAGCAGTTGGTGTATTTGAAGCAATTCTCACTACATTGCGAACATACTTATTTGTAGATACTACTAACCGCATTGATATGAGTTTAGGGTCACAAATTATTGACCACTTACTCAGATTACCATTACGCTATTTTGAACGCCGACCGGTAGGTGAACTGGCAACTCGTGTCAATGAATTAGAAAATATTCGTCAGTTTCTCACAGGTACGGCTTTAACAGTGGGATTAGATGCAGTATTCTCGGTGGTTTATATCATTGTGATGCTGTTTTATAGTTGGCAACTGACTTTAGTGGGATTAGGAACAATTCCGTTATTTGTGGTGATTACATTAATTGCTGCCCCCACCGTGAGCCGACAGTTGCGAGCCAAAGCTGAACGCAATGCGGAAACTCAATCTTATTTAGTTGAGGTGATGTCAGGTATTCAAACAGTGAAGGCGCAAAATATTGAATTGCGATCGCGTTTTTCCTGGCAAGAACGTTACGCTAAATTTGTGTCCGCAGGTTTTAAAACAGTCATTACTTCCACCTTAGCTAATTCAACTAGTCAGTTTCTCAATAAACTCAGTGGCTTATTAGTTCTGTGGGTGGGAGCTTATTTAGTATTAAAAGGAGAGTTAACTTTAGGGGAATTAATCGCCTTTAGAATTATCTCCAGTTACGTTACAAGTCCCATCTTACGTTTAGCTCAAATCTGGCAAAACTTCCAAGAAACTGGATTATCTTTAGAACGATTAAGTGATATTGTCGATACACCCCAAGAAGCAGAAGCAGACAGAGATAACATTCCCTTACCCGGCATTTCTGGGGCTGTTAAATATGAAAATGTTTCCTTCCGATTTGCACCTAGTGGACCACTGCAACTCAACAATGTCAGTCTTGATTTTCCCGCTGGTACATTTGTCGGGATTGTGGGACAAAGCGGTTCAGGTAAAAGCACAATGATGAAATTACTGCTGAGACTTTATAACGTCGAGTCTGGCAGAATTTTAATTGATGGTTACGATGTCAGCAAAGTAGAACTTTATTCTGTGCGTAGACAAATTGGTGTCGTTCCTCAAGATCCACTTTTGTTTGATGGCACAGTTCAAGAAAACATTGCCCTAACAAATCCTGATGCCACAACTGAAGAGATTATTGAAGCTGCCAGGATTGCTGTTGCTCATGAATTTATCATGAACTTGCCTAATGGTTATAACACTAGAGTAGGTGAAAGAGGGTCAAACCTTTCTGGGGGACAAAGACAGAGAATTGCGATCGCTCGTTCCATTTTGCAAAAACCCAAATTATTAGTCCTGGACGAAGCCACCAGCGCCTTAGATTATCCCACCGAAAGACAAATATGCCTCAATTTAGCTAGGGCATTTCAAGGAACAACCGTCTTCTTTATTACTCACCGTCTCAATACCGTGAGTAATGCTAATACAATTGTTGTCATGGATGGTGGTCGAGTGATAGAACAAGGTAGCCATCAAGAATTAATGACTGCTAAAGGTCATTATTTCTACCTCTATCAACAGCAAGAAGTCAATTTGTAATTAGTTATTTTTCAGTTATCAGTTGATGAAACTAATTAACAATTGATAACTGAATAATAAATCTGTATTAGCACTTAATAAATTTTCAATATCCAATCTGAAACCTCAAACCTAAAATTGTTATGACTCAACTTAATGGTAATCAAATTAACGGCAACGGCAACGGTAAAAAACAAAATCTAGGGTTGCTTGCACCTCCCAAAAAAGCGAAAACAGAGTCTTCGACTATTGCCTATCAAGATAACTTTGAACAATCTATAGTCTTACGTCAATCACCTGTTTGGTCTCGTACCATTATGGTTACTCTGATGCTTGTAGCCTGTTTTGGGATTGGTTGGGCTTATTTGGCCAAAATTGAACAAGTAGTTCCCGCAACAGGGCAATTAAAGCCAGAAGGAACAGTTAAAGAAGTACAAGCTCCCATTAGTGGCGTTGTCAAATCTGTTTATGTGAAAAATGGACAAGAAGTAAAAGCGGGAGACTTGCTTTTAACATTTGAATCAGTTGCTACCCTCGCTGAATTAAGTTCCTTAAATAAGATTCGTGTTGCGTTAACCAAAGAAAATGATATTTATCGTCGTCTCATGGGAGCAAGCACAGGTATTGCTTCAGAATTAGATTTTTTACGTAGTAACTTGCCAGCAGAATCAGCTTTTCTGCTCAAAAGTCGAGCATCCTTAGTATCAGAAAATGAATTACTGCGTTCTCAATTAAGAAACACAACACCAGATGTTGGTAACGGAATTGATGAACAACAACTTCTCATCGCTGCTAAAACAGAGTTAGATTCCCGGTCTGCGGCGGCTAAATTAGAAGTTGAAAAAATCAGAAAACAACTCTCGCAGACAATAGTAAAAAGAAAAGATAATCAAGCTAGTTTATTAATTCAAGCAGGTATTTTAGATAAACTCAAAATTCTAGCAGTCGAAGGAGGAATTTCCCAACTGCAATATTTGAATCAACAACAGCAAGTACAAACTCTCAAAGCAGAAATAGAGCAATTATTTGAAGAAGAAAAACGCCTTGAGTTTGATATTCAAAAAGGACAGCAGCAAGTCACAAATACAGTAGCAGTTACTGATAAAAATGTTCTAGATCAGATAGCTAACAATAAAAAGCGAATTGCAGAAATTGATAGCCAATTCATGAGGATTATTCTGGATAATGAGCAGAGATTAGCAGATATTAATAGTAAGATTTCCCAGACACAATTAAATGTCAGATATCAAGAACTCCGCGCTCCTGTAGGGGGGATAATATTTGATATGCAAGCTAAAAATTCTGGTTTTGTTGCTAATGCTACACAAACATTATTACAAATTGTCCCCAATGATAAATATATTGCTGATGTATTTATTACCAATAAAGATATTGGATTTGTCAGGGAAGGGATGAAAGTCGATGTGAGAATTGATTCCTTTCCTTTTAGTCAGTTTGGAGATATTAAAGGTCAGGTAATTGATATTGGTTCAGATGCTTTACCACCAGATCAAATTCATCAATTTTATAGATTTCCAGCCAGAGTTAGTTTGGATAAACAAAGCATAGTAGCTCAAGGTAGAAGCATTCCCTTACAGTCTGGTATGTCGATTACTGCTAATATTAAAGTCCGTGAAGAAAGAAGTGTATTGAGTTTATTTACAGAGATGTTTACCAAGCAAGTTGATAGCTTGAAAGAGGTACGTTAATACAGCATAATTTAGGAGGGTTTTAGCAATGCTAAAACCCTACCTCATTTTACAAAGGTTTTTGCTTTGGTACACCTACTGCACGAGGAAAATTAACAGGTGTATTTCCTACCTTTCGCAAATATAAACAATGACGAATACTGTTAGTTAAAGGAGTTGTAAATTCTTCAATTAATTCAACTTTTCCACCTAACTGCTTCACCGCATTTTCTAAACTTTGGTTTTCTTCCTCTGTCCAATTTCCTCGATAAATTACAGCTAAACCACCCTTTTTTACCAAAGGTAGACTATATTCAGCACAAGCAGAAGCTGTACCTACAGCCCGAATTAAAGCTAAATCATAACTGTGACGATGTTGATTTTCCTGACCAATTTCTTCTACTCTCCCCACAATAGTTTTAGCATTGGTTAGAGAAAGATTATTTAATAATGTCTCAATAAAATTTATTTTTTTGAGAGTAGAATCTAACAAAGTTACTTGACAATTGGGAAAAATCAGAGAAATTGGTACACCAGGAAAACCTGCACCTGTACCAATATCAATTATAGATGCACCTTGATGAAGAGAATCAATAAAATGCTGTTTTGGTGCAACTCCTCGTAAAGAATCCCACAGATGTTTTTCCCAAAATTCTTCAGGTTCAGTAATGCGAGTTAAATTAAAATTACGGTTTCCTTCAATAATTAATTGATAAAGTTTTTCAAACTGATTTTGTTGCTGATTTGTAGGTTGCCAATTTAATGTTTTTTGCCAAATTTCTAGCATTTCTGGTAAACTAGATACAGATTCTAAATTCATGTTTATTTAATCAATTGTTTGTGTGCGGAATCTGGGTTATAAGAAAATTTTTGATTTTTCACTTCACTGCTGCTGTAATTTTATTTTCTAATGTTTTCGGATCAACCGATTCTAAAACACCATGATTTAAAGTCCAACAACGGTCTGCTATTGGCAACATATCCCCAGCGTCATGCGTAACAACTAATAAAGTCCAATCTTTTTTTAATTTTGCTAATAAATTTACTAATTGTTGACGCATTGACCAATCTAAACCTGCTGTAGGTTCATCTAAAAGTAATAAATTTGGTTGTCTAATTAATTGAACCGCCAAAGCTAAACGTCTTTGTTGTCCACCGCTTAAAGCATGAGGTGATGCAGAAAGTGATAAATGATCTAATCCCACTTCGCTTAATGCTTGGTGAACTCGCTCAGTTCCTAATTCGGGATGACCTAAACGCAATTCTTCTAAAATTGTACCACCGCAAAAGTGCCTTTCGGGAAACTGAAAGACTATCCCCGCCAGTTGTTGTAGTTGTTCGGCTATTAGTTGCTGTTCTCTCCAAAAAGCTGCACCAGAGGTAGGTTCAGCCAGTCCTGATAAAATTTCTAATAAGGTGCTTTTACCTGAACCGCTAGGACCGATAATCAAACCTAGTTGCTGGGGTGGTAATTCCAGGTTAATAGATTTGAGAATTGCTGAAGGACAAGCGGTGGGATGATAAGTTAGATTTCTAAGATAGAGCATTTGTTAAAATTAGCAAAAAGTCAGTGAATAACTTAGGACTTACGCAAGTGTCATTTTTGCATTTTAAGTAAAACTGATGACAAATTCAACCGTAATTATTCAGGTGATTCCTATGTCTAAACAGTTTTTAATTCCTCAATTAACAATGTTTTTTCAATTTCCTATAGTTGCTAAAGTAACTTTTGCTACTACTATAGCGTTAAATTTATGGATAAACCCCTCATTAGCTGGTGATCCCTTTCGGAATAGCGCACCCCATAAAATTGGCGATCGCACTGAAGCAGCTTTTCAAGCCATTTTCCAACAGGGAAATTATCCAGCAGCAGCAGATTATCTTAAAAAAGCCATTTCCGATGAACCAGATGAACCTTTAGCTTATGCGCTGAAGGCATCTTTAGCTTATGGTAATCAAGATTTAGTCAGCTTAAATAAGTACGGCAAACAGACTTTAGCAGCTGGACAAAAGCTGATGGCTAGTGATCCATTACGGGGAAATTTATACACTGGTGTAGGTAACTTTTTAGAGGGTGCAGTCATTCTTCTCCGAGAAGGAAATGTCAATGGTGCGTCAAAAGCGTTGAGTCGGTTGACAAAAGTTTATGAATATTTAAACAAAGCAGAAGCGATCAATGCTAATGATCCAGAGTTAAACTTAATTCGGGGCTATATGAATTTAATGTTAGCCGTTAATTTACCTTTTGTTAGTCCAGATCAAGCGATTGAAGAACTAGAACAAAATGCAGCACCGAGATATTTAGTAGAGAGGGGTATTGCTTTAGCATATCGGGATTTAAAGAAATATTCCCAAGCTTTAGATTATGTTAATCGGGCTTTAAAAACAACTGCTGACAACCCAGAAATTTATTATCTCAAAGCCCAAATTCTCCATGAAAAGGGTAAAAAAGAAAAAAGCCAGGATTTAATTAAGGATGCGATCGCTAATTTTGATAAAGCTTTAACCAAAAAATCCCAACTTCCTGCTAGTTTAGTTAAACAAATTGAATACGAACGCAACCAGGCTACAAAACGTCTCAATAATATATGATAATTAGTCATTAAGAAAAAAGGGAACAGGGAACAGGGAACAGGGAACAGGGAACAGGGAACAGGGAGAAGGAAATTCGTAATTATTGATTTTCTCCCCAATCCCCAATCCCCAATCCCCAATCCCCAATCCCCAATCCCCAATCCCCAATCCCCAAAAATGCACATTCAATTCCGCGAAGTTAATCCTTTTGATGTCTGGATTTGGTTGAAGTTCAGCAACAATCCTTCTGAACGTGAAAAACAATATATAGAAGAAGTTTTTAATTCCTGGTTTTATATAGGTAAATTAGGTGGATTTAACGCCGAAAATTTGCAAGTGCAAGACACTGGTTTAGAAATCAGCTACATGGATTATGATCCAAAAGGTTATGATAAAAGCCTGTTGGCTTTGATGCACAACATGGGAGAATTTGAATATGAAGGAGAATGGGGCAGGTGTTGGTTTGATTTAGGAACTAGTGATGCCATTTCCTTAGATATTCTCATCAACGCCCTCACTCAATTAAGTGAAGAATACGTCACCATTGAAGCCTTATATATCGGTGGTGAAAACGAAAATTGGCCAGTTGAAGATAGTGAAACTCGCGCCTATTCAATTTACGATAATTAATAGTAACTAATAGCAACAATGAATAAACCATGTCAAATTCGCGTCATAGTCTTAGCATTAATAAGAGATGGTGACAGAATATTTGTTTCTGAAGGATATGATCCCACCAAACAATCAACATTTTACCGCGCTTTAGGTGGTGGTGTAGAATTTGGTGAAACCAGTCTTATAGCCTTAGAGAGAGAATTTCAAGAAGAAATTCAAGCCGATTTAACCAACATTCTCTACTTGAATTGTATCGAAAATCTATTTAATTTCGACGGTAAACAAGGACACGAAATTATTCAACTTTATCAATGCGATTTTGCTGATCCCAAATTTTACCAAATCGAAAGTTTAACATTTTCGGAAACACCAGAAAAAAAACATCGCGCTTTATGGATAGATATTGCCAAATTTAAATCAGGAGAATTAAGATTAGTCCCAGAAGTCTTTTTTGATTATTTGTAAACTCAATTCCCCGAATTATCCAATAAATTGGGGATCTATCTCCTCAAACCACCATAATTGCTATAATTAACAAATAGCATTAATAAAGAGAGTGAATTATGTCTATTCAATTAGTAACCAGACGTTTCACAGTTGAACAATATCATCAAATGAATGAAGCTGGTATCATTTTAGAAGATGATAGAGTGGAATTAATCAACGGAGAAATTATTGAAATGTCACCCATTGGAAGAAAACATAGTGCTTGTGTAAATCGGTTAAACTCTCTTTTTTCAGATTTACTAGGTAAAAGAGTAATTGTTGCTGTACAAAATCCAATAATTTTAGATAATCTTTCAGAACCCCAACCAGACATATCACTACTTAAACCCCGTGCAGACTTTTATGAATCTGGACATCCTCAAGCACAGGATACATTTTTATTAATAGAAGTTGCAGATAGTAGTTTTGAATATGATCGAGATATCAAAATTCCTCTTTATGCAGCTAATGGTATTGTAGAAGTCTGGTTAGTTGATATCATCGAACAAAAAATCATCGTTTATCGTCAACCTACAGAAAATGGTTATAGTGAAATCAAAACCTTTCAACGTGGTGAAATTCTAGATATCCTCGTATTTCCTGAAATTAAAATTAAAGTTGATAGTATTTTAGGATAGAGATTTTTAACCTCAGATTTTATGATTTAAAATATTCTGACTCCTGACTCCTGACTCCTGACTCCTCTACGGGCGAAGCATTCGGGCGACCAATTATCAATTTTTGTCCAAGGCTATTTTCCGAATGCTTCGCCCCTACTACTCCTGACTCCTTTTTTAATCGTATCTATCTTTTTTCAACTTAATCACTTGCATCACATTATCATGATGTTGACCACCGATAATATCTTTGAGATGAATTTTTCCATCAATATATTGTAAATGAATACGCCAACCTGATATTTTATCAATATCCGCACGATAAATAGCTTGTTTAATACCCGTCACCTTATGTAATCTTGTTTTTGGAAACGTTCTTGTTCTGTGACATTCATTATCTTCCAACTCAGCTAAAGCTTCCAGAAAATCAATTTTTAAATCCTCTGGCAAAATATTCATCGCTTCATGAATCACACCATATTCATCTAGAAGAGGTTTAATTTGTGCCATTAACAACAAGGAATTTCTATATCTTGATTTTCTTCCACTGTGAAATCTTGATAAATCATTTCCGCAACAGCATTATAGGCTTTTTGGGCATTTTCATGATTAACTATTCTAAATAAAGTAATTAATATACATCCAAAAATAGGATCATCATCAATAGTTAAAATTATTCTTTGCTGCTCATTAATTTTTAAACAATATATAGTAGAATCATAGTCATGATTTAGTTTGATGTTTCTGAGTTGTTCACTGTGTTCATAAAAAGAATTATTTTCAGATGAGATAAGTTCAAAATTACGATTCATTTCTTTAATAATTCTAAATTTTTCCGTATCTGTAAACTGTTCTAAATCCTTCTCAAAATCCTTTGTCGATTCAATGAGTATATCCATCAATTTAACTCCTGAGTCGAAAGTCCAAGATTACTTTAAATTTACCCTACTTATAGAAAATTGAATATAGCATTTATGATCATCAGAAATCCGCTTTTCAGAACCTGTATCTATAACTGCATATTTTCAAGACCATAGCTTTCTGGAACATCAGACTTATGCAAATTAGTCAACTAAAAAATCAACTCATCAAACCTGTATTCATACTCATATCAGGACTTGCGATTACCCAAAGCATTGGCTGTACAACATTCAATTCAAATGATAGCGAAAATACAGCAGATGCCCAAACGTTAACTAAACCAGCATTTCAAGAAATAGTTCAAGATGGAGAAATTCGTCCTTTACCTGGTAGCCTAGACAAAATACCCGTTTTTAACAGCAACAGTCCAGAATGGGTAAAAACTGAAGGGGTTTTACTTTCTACTTTTACACCTAATCATAAAAAAGTTCCCGCCGCACATTTGAATTTTCCCTTTCAAGGAAGATTTGATTTATTTGCTCACCACTATACCCACACTCCCAAAGATTTGCAAACCCTTTATTTGGGTGTAATTTTACAGAACCCTGGTAAAAAAGCTATCACTGTGGATATTTTACAAGGTGCAAGTTATTTAATGGTCGATGCGCCTTTTGTAACCTTAGCGCCCTATGTTGAAAATAACGATGGTAAAGCTTTTGCAGGTCCAGGAAATAGGGCGGTAGCTGATGTACTGAGGGGAGTACGTCAAAAAGATTTTCCAGCTAAATTGGTCATTCCGGCTGGGGGAAGTCGGATGTTATTAAACCATCCTATCCCCGTGCGGAATTTAGAAAAACCTGTAAATGGTCGATCTAGCTTTTTCCGTTTGCGTAGTAGTGGTAAAGTTTATACCGCTAGTTTAGCTATGTTTGCTAAGAAAAATACTGATGGTACTGACCGTGCGCCAACTTTAGCCGAATGGCAAAATTTATTAAAAAATGGTAATTTTGCAGGACCAAGGGATAAAACTCCTACACCACCTGATGTTAAAGGCGGTCAATTGATTTACGGACGTGTCGCTGGTGTATCGGAGGGTGCGACTTGGAAAGCAAATCTAGCGGATAACCCAAAAACCCAAACTTTGACTATTCCCCAACCTGGTAAAGCAATTTCCTATGCGATCGCAACTTTACGGAGTGGTAGGTTAGGAACTGAACAAAGCCAAACTGCAAAAATGTTGGTACGCTATCCCGACACAGCTTATGAAGCACATGGAAATTATGGAGTTGAATATAATTTGAGTCTGCCTTTAAGTAATAATACAAATAAAAATCAAACTGTAAGTGTTACTTTAGAAACTCCATTGAAAGAAGATAAATTATCTCAAAAAGGTGTGCGTTTTAGAAAACCGTCTTTAGATTTTCCCTTTTTCCGGGGTACAGTGCGGCTAAAATATACAGATGATGATGGTAAGCAACAAACGCGCTATGTACATTTATGGCATCGTACAGGCCAGGTTTTAGATCCTTTGGTGAAAGTGGTGTTAAAACCTGGGACTAAACGCATGATGCAGTTAGATGTAATTTATCCACCTGATTCTACACCCCCGCAAGTGGTGACGGTGAGAACTTTGGAGAATTAAATTATTGACTATCAGGTTAACAAGATACCCGACTTCTTGAAGAAGTTGGGATCTAAGCATGAATAACAAAAATTACTTGCTACCGTAGAAAAAGGCAATTTCTTTTGCTTTCAAAGGTGCAAAACCAGCATCAACCAGCTTTTGGTCTAGTTCGGCTTGGGGAATATGCTTGGCACCAATGCGAACGATGCGAGAACGCATAGTATTAGATACTCCACTGCGTTGTCTACCTGCTTCTAAACCCATAACCTGATTATATAAATCTAATTTAACAGTGGGAATAGGAGAACCGTCAAAATCAATTCCTTGTGCGATCGCTACATCAATAGCATCAGCACCTGTGGTAGTTTGATTGCCTACATTAATTTCGGTAGTCATGGCGATATATTCTCAAAGTATAAGTATATATTACCAGGTCATTGGGCATTGGGTTATTAACTTCCCCTTACTCCCCTACCTCTTCGCTGTCACCTGTCACCTGTCACCTATCCCCAATCCCCAATCCCCAATCCCCAGTCCCCCACACTTGCCACTTTGGGAAATTTTAGTTTAATCTCAAACCAGCGGTATAGCCATTTTAGGTGATGCTATGTCTGATGCCCAAACTCCTCGCAACAAAGACCGCAGCCTCGAACAAGCTCTAACTAACAAAATTATCGATGATTACTTCGAGAATTCTGAAAGCTGGCTGAGAGCAATTTTGCGGATGTGCTTTTTCTCCCTCGCTCAAATCAATGGAGAATCAGTTTTTATTGTTGAATGTCCGAATCAAGCTGTAGCAAAGCGCCTGAGTCGTAAAACTTATCCGTTTCGAGGAATGGTATATTTTTTAACTGATAACTTTGAAGATCGCGATCGCACTTTATTTTGCTACAAAGACGAACGAAAGGGAAATTGGCGGTGTTTTGATACCAGCACAAATACTTGGCAATCTTTCAGCAAATTACAATCCTCTACCACCCAAAGGGAATAGAAACTGGGGACTGGGGAGAATCAAGTCAAAAGTCAAAAGTCAAAAATTCTGTTTCCTCTTCCCTGTACCCTTCTTTCCTAATTACCAATTACCTAACTAATAAATTTTGCGTGTTATTGAACCGCTAACAAACGCCCCTAATATTGTACCTGTCCAAATTCCGGCAATGCTACCTTGCCAAATTGCCCCTGGTGTCACCCAAGCATTACACATCATTTTCAGACCCCAAGTTTGATTTTGGCATTTTTGATTATGAAGCATTGAAATAATTTGTCCACCAGTCAAACCACCAAAAAAGCCGGATGATAGTGCCACAACAGTACAAATTAGGATGCGTTTCTTAGTCATGGTGATTGGTGATTGGTGATTGGGAAATAAGGTTAAGGTAACAGGTAACAGGTAAAGAATTTTCTCCCCATCTCCCCATCTCCCCATCTCCCCATCTCCCCATCTCCCCATCTCCCCATCTCCCCATCTCCCCATCTCCCCATCAACCTGTATTTCTCATTCCTGCGGCAATACCGTTAATAGTTAATAATGCTCCTCGTAGTAGCTCACCTTTACTGTACCGGGAATGAATGATAGCAGGGGTGCTACTGTTCTTATACTGTCGGAGACGTTTGAGCAGAGAAACTTGGATAAAACCTAACGGTACAATTGTTCCATTACGTAACTGTACTGAACGCTGCAAAATAGGATCACCATCTAAAAGTCGTTGGTGTCCAGTAATTTTTAAGACTAAATCCCTGGTGAGATAGAATTCACTAGCAATTTGCTCAAACACTTTCTCAAACCGGGGTTTATCTTCTGGGTTAGACAATTCTTGTACATAATGACGCGCCATTTCCATGTCTACTTTAGCCAAGGTCATTTCTGCTTTAGAAATTACCATTTTTAAGAATGGCCACTTAACGTAGAAATAACGGAGTAATTTGAGGTGTTCCTCCGGTTGTTCATTTACGAACTCTTGTAAGGCTGTACCCACACCATACCAGGAAGGTAACAAAAACCTGGTTTGTGTCCAACTAAATACCCAAGGAATAGCTCGCAAACTGCTTAAATCTTTTTTACCAGATGGTCGTCGTGCTGGACGAGAGCTAATTTGCAATTGGCTAATTTCTTCGATTGGGGTAACTTGGTGGAAGAAGTCGATAAAATCAGGTTGTTCGTAGATAAGAGCGCGATAATGCTGACGCGACGCATGAGCTAATTCTTCCATAATCTCATTCCAGGGTTCAATATCATCGAACCCAGTTCGCAACAAACTAGCTTGTATTACTGCACTGGTAATAGTTTCTATGTGATACAAAGCCAAGTCTAGCAAGGAATATTTAGAAGCTAAAACTTCCCCTTGTTCAGTAATTTTAATGCGTCCATTAATACTGTGTCCTGGTTGAGCTAAAATCGCCTCATAAGCAGGTCCACCACCCCGACCGACAGAACCACCGCGACCGTGGAAAATTCGCAATTGTAAGCCGTATTCTTCAGCGATTTTCTGAAGAGATTTTTGAGCTTTATGAATTTCCCAGTTACTGCTTAAGAAACCAGAGTCTTTATTACTATCAGAATACCCCAGCATCACTTCTTGTAAGTTGGGGTTGAGGATGAGGGAAGAGGGGGAGTTGGGAGGCTGGGAAGATGGAGCGGTATGTTCTGGATTAATTGCCTCATAGCCACCTGCTAAGAAAGCTCGATAAAGGGGGAGTTCAAACAGTTGTCGCATGACGCTTCTAGACCGTTGTAAGTCTTCTACCGTCTCAAACAGCGGTACAACTCGAATTGATCCTACAGCTATAGCCGGGTCAAATAAACCTGCTTCTTTGGCTAAGAGCAAAACTTCCAAAACATCGCTGACTTCCCGACACATACTAATAATGTAAGTTTGGCAGATGTTGAGGCCAAATTCTTGTTGTAGCGATCGCACGATCCGGAAAGTTTCAACTACATCATTAGTTTTTTCCGAAAATGGTAATTCAGCCGGAATTAACGGCCGTCTGGTTTGCAGTTCTCCCGTTAACCAAGCAACCCTTTGATCTTCCGATAGTTCGTTGTAAGCTTGGGGTAAAATTTGCAAATATTCCAGAATTTCATTGAGTGCATCCGAGTGACGAGATGATTCTTGACGAATATCTAACTGGGTGAGGTTAAAGTCAAAAATTTCCACCTGACAAATCAGATTTTCTAGCTCTCGACAACTTAAACCTGTTTCTGTCAAGTTATGTTGAATTAATCGCAGTTCCGCTAAAAATTCAGCCCCGGAACGGTACATGGGAGCATCTTCATTTGTGGGAGTTTCCCGCTTATATAAAGCCAGATTGCGATCGCTGGTATTTTCCAGTCTTCTGAGTACATAGGCCAGCTTTAGCCGATAAGGTTCTTGACGATAACGTAAAGCCAGAGCATCATACACATCACTCAAAGTAGATTGATCTAACTCTAGCGACTCCAGCAAATCTGGCAACACATCGCTCCAGTGCATAGACACACTTAATAATTCAATCAGTTGCTTCACTGACTTAATGTATCTTTCCAAAACCATCTTGCGCTGATAGCAAGCAGTTTTCCAAGTTACTTCTGGTGTTACCGATGGGTTTCCATCCCTGTCTGAACCGACCCAAGAACCAAAAGAGCAGAAATTTGTACTGGGTGGTTCTAACCAAGGAAACGTTTGGGCTAGGGAGTATTTGATGCGTTTATAAAGTTGGGGAATACCATCAAATAACACCTCCTGGAAGTAGTGCAGAGCATAATCTACTTCGTCTAGCACTGTAGGTTTAAATTGATGCAGTTCATCTGTACGCCACCACAAACGAATTTCTTCTAACAACCGCTCTCTCACTTCTGCGGCTTCCCAAGGATAACCACCAGAACGATTTTCTAAACTATCTAGTTGTTGGAGGAGGTCTACTACTTGGCGTTGTTTATCGCGGATCGTATGACGAACAATTTCTGTAGGATGTGCAGTGAAAACCAAGCGGATATCAAGTTGAGAAATCAGCCGTTGAATTTGCTGAGGTGGTACATTCAGTTTGAATAACAGGGGAAATAGAGCCGCAAATGTACCCTTTTGTTTAACTGGGGTAGTGTCCGTCCAACTTTGTGTCACCACGTCTGCTTCTAACGCCTTGGTGACAGGTAATTCATCTTCTCTTTGGTTAGTCGAATAAATAATATTGGGAAGATTTTGCTGATCTATAGTGCCTGAATCAGAATAGCGGGTCAATTGCTGTTTTTGCTCGTATTCCTGCTCAATGATGTTAATTAGCTGAAAATAAAGAGCAAATGCACGAGCCGCACGAATCGCTTCGTTAATATTTAGCTGTTCAATCAATTCCACAGCGGAGGCGGCTTGATCATTTGTAGCTTGTCCTTCTGGTGAACACAAATCGCGTAACTGCCGCAATAGATCCACCATTTTCTGGCCGCATTCTTGCCTAAGAACCGACTCCCACAATTCCTCTACGACCTGTAGACGATGACGTAAGTAAAAATTTTCAGACATGGGGTAGATATTCGCTGTTGGCGATGAAGAGTATAAAAGGGAACCCATATTCTCTGCTCTATTAAAGCCAATTACTGTTTGCAATTCTAGTTTTTTACTGGTTGCTATTTCTAGCTCGATGATGATTACCCAGAACCGATAAAGGTTATGTATACAGCGTATTGCAGGTACATGAAGTACACAATTTATGTGCTTTCCTCATGCAGCAAGAGGATTTTACTGCTCACCGCTGTTGTAATTGTCAGCTTTGGTTTAGTTCCTGTTGATCTGGGAAGTTGAGAATGGGGAGGCGATCGCCTCGAAATACTTCTTCACTGGCTGTGCCTAAAGTTGCCAGTGCCTGACCAGTTGCCTTGTCGGCTACAAGTAGCAGTAGCATAGATGCTGTAGCTATTTGTAAAAGACAAGATTGGGGAATACTAAACAAAATCAGATTTAATCCCGGATTGGGTGATGGGTGTTGGGTTACAAGTGACATTGCTAATTCTTAGTAATGGGGAGATGAGTAAAATAGAGGCAAAACTCAATGTTCAGAAGACGTGTAACCTTAATAAGACTATCTTTGCCCATTTTGCAAGCTCCAAAGGTAACAAAATTGTTAAAAAAAAACTGCAAAATGTGATAATTCTATGATTCTAGTTTACAAGTACAGGCAAAATTCCCCCATACTCGTTTCCTGTTTAATTTAGCTTCATAATGAAAACATTATTACTTGATCGCCAGCAAACCTTAGTACAGTGGGTAAGCCAAGCAACAGGGATTAGCACTTTCGGGGTGAAAGTCCAGTTGCTGGGAAATGACCTGCATATCCTTTGTGAAGGTACAGACTGTCCAAGACGTTGGCACACTCTTTCTGACTTACTACAAGCACTTGGGCAAACCGATTTAGATAGCCTCACAGATGAGGGACAATCCTCAATATACCAAGTATTGGTGTATGGTCGAAAGAAAGGAGAACATCGTCCTCAATGGTGTCATCGGGTCTACTTGAATCAATTAGATCGACATCTAGAGCAGGTAGAGCAAGCACTGTTATCAGCAGCCAAAAAATCAAACCTACTGGGTGGGGCGCTGATTGTCTCTAATGAAAGTTTGGCACGCCAAGGCAACCCAGATGCGATCGCTCGTTATTTGAGTGAAAACCTGAGTAATTTAGGTGTGGCAGTACAAGTTAAAAGTAAGCCCTATCAGTCCAAAGCCAACGCCCAAAAAATAGGTAATCGTCTCTGGATATTTTGCCAATCAAGTTATAGCCCTGATGCCACTTTATTAGCAGAACCAGTAGCCCAACAGTTACGACATCTCAAGCTGGCCGGCTATGAAGATGCTGTTATTGTCTCTCAAGTTCGGGGTGAGAGTGAGCCTGATTGGCGGTTACGGGTGGATTTAACCCCACAAGAAACAATGCTCAAAGAGTGGGCGCGTTGGGGGGATATACAAGCGATCGCTCGCTTATTAACTGAAGTCTTGTCAGATTTCAAAGTTGCCGTTCAAGCTTCTTTAAAAGAATTTACCCTACATATTTTTTGCACTCCATCTGTTGATCCATTAAAGACTGCACCGCCACCAGATAAAGAGGTTTGTTGCCAGTTAATTCTCACCCACCTAGAAAAGATCGCTCCCCAAGGTATTCTTGCTGCTGCTGTATATGGGCAAAAAACAGATGATAAGCAACCTGCTTGGGTAAATTGGTTGTCTTTGCCCGCTGCACAACATCCCGCTTTAGCCACATCAACGCTGGAATTAGGTACTGCTGGGGATCAACCAGCTATGATTTTTCTATTGGAACGTCTGCTAAATCAGGATATGGAGTGGCGGTTAAAAACAGGCGGTATTCGCGTCTTATTGCTGCATAAAGGGGATTTACTGCACGTGATGTGTGATGCCCCTAATTGTCCCACAAGACAGCAAGTAGCCAGCAAAGTCACTCAATTTATTCGCCAACTCAATATTGTTGGCATTGCCGGCGTGAGAGTTTATGGTCGTCGTGCTGGAGATAATCAACCTGTTTGGCATCACGGCATTGATTTTGGACAACGCCACCGATTAGTGCCAGAAGCTACACCAGAATTTGCTGCTACCGCTGAATATGTCAGTGATTTACTCACAAATGAAACTAATGAGCCAATTTTACGCCCTGACTTAACAACCCAGGAAGTTCAAAATTTGGTGAATGAAGTAGCGCAAAATTGGCTAGAAACTGCCCATAAACAAATTAGAAAATTATTTTTAGGAACTCAACTATTTGCAGAAACTAACCAGTCAAACGAGCATAATCCTGATGAACAAGGACTATGGGTAAGTCTAGTATGGGTAGCATTGGGATTAATCCTCACCGTCCAAAGTGATTGGATGTTAGGTTACGTAATTACTCGCACTATCCCAAATTCACCACCAGCTAATAATGCTTTATCTTCATCATCTTCACAGTCTCAATCTTCTTTAAAATCAGGAGAAGAACAAGATCAGAAAACATCATTTTTTACTAACAGCAATAACGCAACATCTTCTCAGTTTGGTAATTCGGCTTTTAATGCTTCTGGCTTTACTCAAAATGATAGTCCAGCGGAAAAATTGCCATCTGCACCATTAAAACAAAAAGCCAGTGCCACGGCTATTCTATTAGCAGCGCGATCGCAAATGCCCAGTTTTAATGCTAGGCAACTAGATGAGCAACTAGCACTTTATAAACAACGTTTAGCAACCACCGGCAAACCACCAGATGTGCTGATTATTGGTTCTTCTCGCGCCTTGAGAGGAGTTGATCCTGTTGCTCTTTCTAAAGCTTTAGTAACTCAGGGTTATGCAAAAACTGATGTATTTAACTTTGGTATTAATGGTGCTACAGCACAAGTTGTAGACTTTATCATTCGTCGAGTTTTAGACCCATCAGAATTACCTAAACTTATTATCTGGGCAGATGGTTCTAGAGCTTTTAATAGTGGTCGTGAAGATATCACTTTTAATGCGATCGCCGCATCTAAAGGCTATCAAGAAGTATTAAAAAAAGCCACAAAACCAATTACTAACAATAATTCATCTACCCAAGAAGTAACCGCATCGAAAAATGAAATCATTAAAGATGAGGCAGTCAGTGTTAACGGCTATCAAGTTGCTAATGAATGGCTAAATCAAAATTTAGCTAGTATATCTGCAAGTTACACAAATCGTGACCAAATTAAAAATATACTTCAAAAACAACTCAACTATTTACCATTTACTAATAACTATCAGCAAGTTACACCAAAATCTAACCTAACAACCAATCCTGAAGAGGATAATTCCCAATTAGCAGTTGATTTTGATGGCTTTTTGCCATTATCTATTCGTTTTAATCCTGCTACATACTATCAAAATCATCCCAAGGTATCGGGAAGTTATGACAATGACTATAAATCTTTCCAATTAGTAGGTGAGCAAGAGTCTGCTTTACAATCAGTGATAGAATTTACCAAAACCCAAAAAATAGCTCTAGTGTTTGTAAATATGCCACTTACAGCAGATTACTTAGACACAGTGCGGACAAAATACGAGCAAGAATTTCAACAATATATGTTAGATGCTTCTACTACTCATACCAACTTTATCTACCGCGATTTAAGCAAAATCTGGCTCAAAGCAAATGACTACTTTTCTGACCCCAGTCATCTAAACCGCTACGGAGCTTATGAAGTCTCTAAAAAGCTGGCAGTTGACCCCATGATTCCTTGGACTGTTAAATAAATGGTTACTGGGAAGATGAGAAGATGAGGAAAATTAATTACATTTTACATTTTGCCTATTCCCTGACTAATGACTAAAAAATGAAGTTTATATCAATTTTTTACGGGCTGTTTTTACTGAGTACCCTGGGAATCTACTGGACTGTAACCGAACAAAAGTTACGATTGTGGATACTGCTTATCGCTAGTATTGTATTTTACTCATCTTGGCACATCCAGTATTTACCCTTACTCCTGGTACTTACTTTTATTAACTTTCGTCTAGGTCTAGAAATTGGTAAAAATACCTCACCAGGTAAACATTCCCAAGACTGGCAAATTTCTAATGAAGAATGGCGAATTGCTCAAGCTGACTGGAATCTTAATCGTCTCAAGATTTTGTGGTTTGGGATAATTTTAAATGCAGGACTACTACTAAGTTTTAAATATCTACCTATTTTGTTGAAATGGATATTTAACTTGCCTTTAGATTCACCAGATGCACCTTTTAAATTAATTTCACCCTTGGGAATTTCATTTTTTACATTTGAGTGTATCGCTTATTTAGTAGATGTCTATCGTGGTGCGCCGGCTACTGATCAATTTTTGAAATTTGCTACTTATAAATTATTTTTCACTAAACTAATTTCTGGACCAATTACTCGTTACCATAATTTAGCAGTTCAATTCAATACACTACGATTTCCCAGTGTAGATAAATTAGCAGAGGCTTTATGGTTAATTGCTAGAGGAGCAGTTAAAAAAGGTATTCTCGCCGATAATCTGGGAATTTTTGTGGATTTATGTTTCGGTAACTTACAAAGAGCAGGAAGTACCGATTTGTGGTTAGCTACTTTGGCTTATGGGTTGCAGTTATATTTAGATTTCAATGGCTATGTTGATATTGCTCGTGGTAGTGCTTTGCTTTTTGGTTTAGTTCTCCCTGAAAATTTCGATTTTCCCTACTTTAGCACCAGCATTGCTGATTTTTGGCGGTGTTGGCATATAACTTTAGGTGACTGGTTGCGTAATTATCTATACTTTCCTTTGGGTGGTTCCCGTCGGGGATTGATGCGTACCTGCGGAAACTTATTGATAGTCATGTTAGTTGCTGGTATCTGGCACGGTTCAGCATGGGGTTTTATGATCTGGGGAGCATTGCATGGTACAGCCTTAGCGGTTCATCGTCTCACGGATGTGATGAGCGATCGCTGGAAAATTCTCGAACTATTTTGGCAAAACCCTCTAGGGCTAATTTTTGCTTGGTTATTAACCCAGTTCATGGTTTTCACTTCCTGGATTTGGTTTCGTCTTCCTAGTCTTCAAGATTCTGTTTTAGTAATCCAAAATCTTTGGGGTCGTACTGCTGATGCACAGTTTCTTGAAAAAGTCTATATCGAAGCTCTAAACAGCAGCCCACAGCAAATATCATGGTTACTGCTGGCTTTAGCTATGCTAATGGGTATATCCTATGTCTTTAAGCAAGGAATGAAGTTAGAGCTTAGTTGGCCAATCAAACTTGTTTTTGTACCTTTATGCTTCTACGCCGTTTGGTTACTAGCGCCTGAAGGTAGCTTACCCTATATCTATTTTGATTTTTAGCTTGCTTAAACAGTAGAAGCCTCTCACCTATCCGCAAGGGAGGTGATGAGAGGAATTGCGAGACAAAAACGAAACTTCCATAACAGGAGGAGAGAGAAATAATGCTAATTTTTATTAGCTAAATTCTCAACAGTGGAGAGGAACTCATGCTCTAAATAGGGTTTGGTCAAATAGGCCGTCGCACCTAATTCTTGAGCCAACTGACGATGTTTTTCAGAACTACGAGAAGTGAGAATCACCACTGGTTTTTTAGACCAAGCTGGATGTTGACGGATATGACTTAATAATTCAAATCCATTCATCCTGGGCATTTCCAAATCAGAAATAATCACTTCCACCTCTGGATGTAACTCCAACTGTTCGATTGCTTCTACACCATTTTGGGCTGAAAATACTTGATAGCCATACTTTTGCAAAGTCATCACAATAGTTTGTCGGACACTAATAGCATCATCGATGATTAAAACTACTTTGGCTAATTTTGGGGTTATCCCTGCATAATAATTTGGTGGAGATTCAATAGTATTCAGGGCAACAGATGCAGTAAGTAGTGGTGTAGATGATATATGATTATGATCAGCCGACATTGGTAATGCTTGTTTCTGAGACTCAGAAGTTGTTGGTAGATTCCTCACATCAAGTGTGGCCTGCATCTGTTGAGAATCTATCAACATAGTGCCATCAATGACTAAAATCAGGCTGCCATTAGCTAAACTACTACATCCATAAATATATTTGGGTGGACTAATGGCACTACCTAAAGGTCTGATGACTAATTCTTGTTCACCAATAATTTGATCAACTTCTAAACCCAAAATCCCCTGATTTCGTTTGAGTAGAAGCACAGGATTTTTCATTATTTCGGTATCAGCACTTCTGGGTATGTTATTTAAATAATTGCTGCCAACCACTGAACCATTGTAATACACTAAACTTTCAAGTTTAATGAGGTTGACGACAATTTCATCCTCCCCTGAATGCCAATATAAAATTTGTTTGCCTTCAAAGTCTTTGATTTGCTGTTCAGAGGGAATTAGTATTTTCTCAATACTATCTAGCAGTAAAGCATAAACAATACCCCCGGACTGGACTAGCATGAGTTTATCTGTGGTCATAGAAAAGGGGATTTTAAGTATAAATGTTGTTCCTTGATGGGGCGATGATTGTACTGAAATCACGCCATTAAGAGATTGCAACTGAGTACGAACAATATCTAATCCCATACCACGTCCAGAAATTTCACTCACCTTAGCAGCGGTGGAAAATCCAGGAGAAAACATGAGATCGATCAGTTCGGATTCAGTCTGGTTGTAATTATAGTCTTGATGGTTATGATCATCTGGTATGAGATTAAGTTCAATAGCTCGGTTGCGAATACTTTCTAAATTTAAACCTTGACCATCATCTCGAACTTCAATTATAGTTTGATTTCCTTGATGATAGGCACAAATTTCTATGCAACCTTGTTCTTTTTTACAAAGTTCACGGCGAATTTCTGGAGATTCTATGCCATGATCAAAAGCATTACGAACTAATTGCAATAACGGATCATAGAGTTTTTCGGCAATAGCTTTATCTATGAGAACTTGTGTACCTGTGAGTTTCAATTCTACATTTTTGGCATAGACATTTCCCAGCTTGCTGACCATTTGTGGAAAGCGATTGAGGATAGTTCCTAAAGGTAGCATTCTTGCTTCTGCTAGGTTATCTATAATGCTAAGAGTTAAATTATATTTTTTCTCACTAATTTGAGCAGATTGTTTAATGAGTAAATCAAGAGATTCAGATGTTTCTTGTAGTTGCAGTGTTTCCTCTAGAGCTTCATGTAATGTCAGATTAAATTCTGTATAGACATCCATTTCTAAAGCATCAAATTTTACGGCAGATACTTTTTGGCTGGTTTCTATGGAAAAATTATTGCCTTGCAATGGCAAATCGCGTAATTGTTGTAAAACTGCTTGATGTTTGCTTAATTTCTGACTTAATTGCTCAATTAATTCTATAATTTGATCATCATATAATGTGCGCCGTTTTTGATAAATCAGCAATTCACCTGTTAAGTAATTGAGGCGTTCTAATCCCTCTACATCTACACGTACAAATGAAGATTGTCGAGAATTTTTATTTGGGGATGCTGAGGATTTATCTTCTACTTCTCTATTCTTAGTTTCGGTATCATCAGTAATCAGTTCATAGGTTGAATCAGGAGTATTTGTAAATACCGGATCACTAACAACTGATGATGTGACGCTTTCTAAATAATGATCATTTTTAACTTCTTCTGCGGTATGAGTTGCTAAAGATTGCTCGGCTGCTTCTGGGATAGTGTCTCCTCCCCATATTTCCTCTACTAGATTATAGTCAGTCGGGGTAACTACCGAGGTATTTGTTTCTTTAATCACTAATAATTCTTGCAACTTAGGATGGTCAAGCCATTTTTTTTCTTCCTCTGTGACAGATGGATACTGTTTATATTCTTTTCCTAATTTACGGATTTTTTTTCTGAGTGTGCTGATAACTAAGATAGCATTATCATTATTTTTAACTGAATATTCAAATTCAGCAACTGCTAGGAGAATTATGAACACAACACCCCGACGATAAAGACAAAGGTTTTGTTGATCTTGTTTATCTTCAAGAAAATCCAGAAAGTCATTAAGCCAAGTTTGTAGATAATCTTCGGAATTATATCCAGGATCTTGAGGAATTAATAAATCTAAATTCAGGTCAGACTCTGGTATTTGTTTTTGGTGATTAAACCAGCCAAAAATATAGCGAATTACCTTTAAGTAAAATTTAGCATTTGCTGGTTTTAGAGGCTCATTATTTCTGTCTCTAGATGTAGTTAAAAATTGATAAAATTCGGTGGTGAGGCTAAAAAATTTGTTAGCAAAGGTGTTGTTAGTATGGACAATAGCTGAATTTTGTTTGGGAACTGTAGCTAAAGAGCTATGAGTATTTGTTACAGGTGACTCATCTTTTTCCAGCTTTGTCAGTGCTTGCAAAGCAGCAGAAGGTGAACCTCCAAGGGTGCGATCGCCAGCCAAAACCGCTTTTTGTGCAGCTTGTAAATCAGCTAAAGCGATTTCTGCTACTTGAAATGCTTCCTGGGGATGAACTACTAGTGCAGTGATAATTGTCTGAGATAGTTCTCTCAAACCAGGTAGATTTAAGGATTCAGCTAAACCTAGAAATACCTCAGCTTGAGAGTTTAAAAACTCAGCTAATTCCTGATTATTTAGTGAATTATTAATAGCTTCAGTAATACTTTCTAACCGTTGTTTTACACCTACTTCAAAAATAGACTGGACAATATCAAACCCTAATTCTTCAGAAGTAGGAATATGATCTTCAGCCCCAAAAGCATCACCTAATTTTGTTTGTAGTTGAGCAAATGCAGAAGTTGCCCTTTGCAGAAGTTCATCACGATTAATATTATTTGATGTCAATTCTGCGGTGACAGCTAATTGAAGACATTCATAAGCTTCTAAGAGTAGGGTTTGTAATTCAGTATCTATAACTACGTCAGGACTATATAAAGCTTTAAAGATGTCTTCTAAAGAATGGGCGATCATCTTAATTGTATCTAACCCAACAGTAGCTGCACCTCCTTTGATTGTATGAGTTGCCCGCATTAAGTTATGAACTTTATTTTTGCTATGATCTTCTAAAAAGCCAAATAAATCTTGTTCAATTGCTTGTAATAATTCTGGGGCTTCAGCCAAAAAATAGGCATAACCTTGTTCGCGAATTTCAGTGTCTGTAATCATAAGTTTTGATTTTAAGTGTAGGAATTAACAAAGGAGTCAGGATCGTAGGGGCGAAGCATTCGGTTGATCAATTCTCAATTTTTGCCCAATATTGAAGTCCGAATGCTTCGCCCGTACAGGAGTCAGGAAAAATGTAATTGTTCTCTGTTCCCTGCTCCTTATTACCCATCTTTTACTTGACTTTGAATTTGCCAGCAGTCGTTAATAAATCCTGTGCCATTCCCGATAAATTTTGGAACACAGTCGCAATTTCCTGAGATTCGCCAAAGGCTTTGTTGGCAATTGAGGCTACATCATTCATTGATGTTGTTACCGTTACTGACTGGCTCATTTGTTTTTGAGTTGCTTCAGTAATACGCTCAATTAGTTGACTAATTTCCGCAGTTGCAGAAACGATGGCATTTAAGTTTTGACGGGTTTCACTCACTAAGTTAGTTCCTTCTACTACTTGCTGAATACCCATTTCCATTGCTACAGCAACTTCCCCAGTTTCAGCTTGAATTTCTTGGACTAATTTTTCAATTTCGATGGTGGCTGCTGCTGACTGACGAGATAAAGAACGCACTTCATCCGCTACGACTGCAAAGCCTTTACCATATTCACCGGCGCGAGTAGCTTCAATGGCAGCATTCAAAGCCAGTACGTTGGTTTGTGAGGCAAAGTTGCTAATCAAGTTCACAACTTTGGAGATTTTTTGTGATGATTCACTCAGACGTTTAATCTTTTTACTGGTCTGAGCGACGGTTTCACGAATGGCCTGAATAGCATTTACTGTTTGGTTCATGGCGGTATCACCAGAATCTACAGTTTTGTTGGCCTGTTGTACGGCGACTTGTACTAGTTGGGCGTTGGCTACTACCGCTTGGGTAGAATCTACCATCTGTTGCAGATCGCTTAAAGCTTGAGTGATTTCGTCGGACTGTTCCTTGGCTAAATCAGTCAATCCTATGAGTGAAGAATTACTGGTAATAGAGGTTTGGGCAACTTGTTGAGAAGCGGTTTGTACCTGAATGACGATTTGCTGTAATGCTTGCAGCGTGCCATTGTAAGCATCAGCAATTGTACCTAATTCATCTTCGGTAATGGGAGCGCGGACTGTTAAATCACCACTAAGTGCGGGGCTAATGGCTCTAAGTAGTTGGATGGAACGTTGTTGCAGTAATTCTTTGGCGGCTTTTTCTCTTTGGGCGGCTTCTGAAAGTTTGGCAGATTGAGTTTGTAGCTGTTTTAAGTATTCTGTTTGTTGTAAAGCTAGTCCCAATTGATCACCAATCCGTGAGAGCAAGTTAGTTTCTGATTCTTCCCATTCACGAGGTGCTGAGTTTTGATAAGTTGCGAGTAAGCCCCAAAGTTTTTCTGCAAAGAAGATGGGAACGATGATATAGGCTTTGGCTTCATAACCTTCTAATATCTCAATGTAGCAGGGGTCAAGACTAGCTTGATAAAGGTCATTCACCACCAAGGCTTGACCTTTGCTATAGTTGCCTCCCTGAGTTTTTTGTAAACAAGGATCATTTAGGGTTGTTTTGATACCTGGACCCACCAGTTTCACCCAACCACTAGCGACAGATTCAGCAACAAATTCTCCACCCCAATCGGACTTAAATTGATAGACAACTGTGCGATCGCATTTTAGTAATTGTCTTACTTCTTGAGTAGTGGTTTTAAATATCTCTTCTACTTCTAAAGACTGACGGATGCGGTTAACTATTTTGGTGAAGGATTTTTCTTGTTCAGCTATCTGAGCTAGTTTTTCAGATTTAGACTGTACTTGTTCTAGATAATCTATCTGTGATTTGGCTAGACTAATTTGCAAGCCAATTTGTTCTAAAAAGTTAATTTCCCTGGTTTGCCATTCACGCATTCCAGAATTTTCATAAGCTGCGAGTAAGCCCCACAATTTTTCTCCATAGAAGATGGGAACTATCATGTAAGCTTTAGCTTCAATCTGTTCTAAAATCTCTACGTGACATTGGGCATGACCAACTTTATAAATGTCGTTGACAACGAAGTTTTCACCCTTGGCATATCTGCCACCTTGGGTTTCTTGCAAGTGGCTATCTTCCCAAACCATTTTAAAGTCAGGGGTGACAACTTTTATCCATCCACTTGCTACTGATTCAGCAATAAATTGTCCACTCCAATCAGGGCTAAATTGATAAACACCGACGCGATCGCATCTTAGTGCCTGACGGACTTCTTGTGTAGCTGTTTTGAAGATTTCTTCTAAATCTAAAGATTGACGGATGCGGTTGACGATTTTGTTGACAGTTTTTTCCTGTTCAGCCAGTTGACTGATTTCCTGAGATTGCAATTTTACTTGTTCTATATAATCTAACTGTGATTTAGCTAGACTAAATTGCAAACCAATTTGTTGCAAAAAGTTGATTTCTGAATCTTTCCATTCACGGGGTCCAGTGTTTTGATAAGCTGCCAATAAACCCCATAATTGATCACCAAAGAAAATCGGCACAATTACATAAGATTTGGCTTCAAACTGTTCTAAAATTGCAATGTGGCAAGGGGCTAAACCTATTTTATAGGTGTCATTAACCACAAAGTTTTCCCCTTTAGCATACCTACCACCTTTGGTATCTTGCAAGTAGGTATCATCCAAGACGGTTTTAATATTTGGCCCGACTAATTTTGTCCAACCAGTACCGACTGATTCAGCTACAAATTCTCCACCCCAATCAGGTGTAAATTGATAAACGGCAACGCGATCGCATTTTAGAGATTGGCGAATTTCTTGCGTTGTAGTTCTGAATATATCTTCTACATCTAAGGATTGACGAATGCGGTTAACTATTTTGTTGATAGTTTTTTCTTGTTCCGCTATCTGTGCTAATTCTTCTGTTTTTAAGCGGACTGTTTGCAGATAATCTATTTGGGATTTAGCTAGGTTAAACTGCAAGGCAATTTGAGTCAGAAAGTTGACTTCTGAGGTTTGCCATTGACGAGGGGCAGAATTTTGATAAGCTGCCAGTAATCCCCACAATTGATCACCAAAAAAGATGGGGACATTGATATAGGCTTTGGCTTCAAATGTCTCTAATAGTTCTAGATAGCAGGGAGTAATATTTTCTTGATAGATATCATTTACCCACAAGCTCTCACCTTTGCCAAATCTAGCTCCCTGAGTTTCTTGTAAGAAGGTATCTTCCACTAAGGTATTGATATCTGAACCGACAAGTTTTACCCAACCAGTTGCTACTGATTCAGCAACGAAATTACCACTCCAATCTGGGTTGAATTTATAAATGGCGATGCGATCGCATTTAAGAGCTTGACGAGCTTCTTGAGTGGTGGTTTTGAAGATTTCTTCTAGTGCTGAGGATTGACGAATGCGGTTAACTATCTTAGTTAAGGCTTTTTCTTGTTTAGCAATCTGTTCTAATTGTTCAGATTGTTTTCGCACTTGTTCTAGATATTCTCCTTGGGAGATAGCCACACCAAATTGCAAACCAATTTGAGTTAAAAAGCTAACTTCCCAGTCTTGCCATTCCCTCGCTCCAGTATTTTGATAAGCTGCTAGTAAACCCCACAATTTTTCTCCTGAGAAAATGGGAGCAATGATATAAGCTTTGGCTTCAAACTGTTCTAAGATTTCAATATGACACTGGGCTAAACCAATTTTATAGGTGTCATTAACAACAAATGTTTCACCCTTGGCGTATCTTCCACCTTTGGTTTCCTGTAAGTGGGTATCTTCCCAAACCATTTTGTAATCAGGGGTGACGATTTTTATCCAATTGTTACCCACTGATTCGGAGACAAATTGTCCACTCCAATCTGGGTTAAATTTGTAAACACCAACGCGATCGCATTTTAGTAATTGACGGACTTCTTGTGTCGTGGTTTGAAAGATTTTATCTACATCTGGCTGTTGTAAAATCTTGTTGATAACTTTAGCTACTGATTGTTTGGCTAATACTGATTGTTTCAGTTCTTTTTGTAGTTCTAGTCCCTGCAATCTGTAGGTAATTTCTGTGCTAATTTGGGCAAGTAAAGTAATATCTGCCTCTTGCCATTGTCGTTCTAATCCACAACTATGGAGTACCAATAAACCCCATACTGTATTATCTATCAAAATCGGCAGACTTAAACTGGCTTTAACTTGAAATTTATCTAGTAGTTGCTTTTGATATGGGGTAACTTGAATTTGATTAATGTCGTCTATGACTACGGCTTCAATATAATCTTGATTGGTATATAAACCAAACAAAATAGCCGGTAGATTTTCACTTAAGGATGGTGTCCAACCTGTGGTTCTTGATTCTGCTAAAACCGTACCAGCATCAGAGTTAGTAAATTGATAAATTAAAACGCGATCATTACCAATTTTCTCCCTAATTTGGGCAACAGTTACCTTTAGTAAAGAATCTAAGTCTGGGGCTTGACGCATCTGCGATGTTATATATTGAAAACGTTGTCGCCAGACTTTAAATTCCTGAGAAATAGCATGAGATGTCAACACATCATTACGATTAATATTTTCGCCTGTGTTACCATTTTGTTTGTCTGATTTCTCTACTTCAGCAAAGATATTGCCTCGGTCTTCATTACTTTGATATAAAGTTGTCATTTGCTTAACCTCAATACTTTTTAAGTTACTAATAATTGGAACTTTCGAGTCACAAAATCTTCAATCCTACGATGCAATTTAACTATTTTATTAGTTGTCACAAGGATATTTGTTAGTTATGGCTACTCCACATTGGCGATTGGATAATCGCCATAGCATCTAAATTGAAAATCATCTGCTCTGAGCCATTCGTCAAGTATCCCTGCAAAAAAGGTGACATGGCTGGATAAAATAAATCAGGAGAGGGAATTTTCATTTCTTGGGTATCCAACCACTCAATATCTGTCAATTGACGCACCAAAAGACCCAAGTATTTACCCTCATGTTCTAGCACAACTGCCATCATTTTAGTGAGTAAATTTGAACCTTGCAACAGAGGTGGATAACCTAACATTTCTTCTAAATCAACTAACCACAGCATTTCGCCACGCCAACTATAAATACCCAATACACAATTAGGCATCTGTGGAACTACGCATATTTCAGTTAGTGATATTCGTAATACCTCCGTGATATGCTGTAACGAAATTATGGCTTGGTCTCTAACTCCCAAATTAAAACTTAAAAATTTTTGTTTGGTTTCCAAAGTCACTTTTCTTCTTCCTTGATGATTTTGCAGTCACTATTCTATTTAATGTTGAAAACTAAATTATAAATAGTGACCATTTTTTGGGGTAATTCCTGAAATTTGCTGGTAAAACATAAAATTCAGAAGCTAATATTAATAGAGTTCAGAAAAAATTGATCATGAAAATTTGTAATTTGACAAACCTTCTGAATATTCGCTCCTGAATTTCAGCTATTTTCTATTTGTTGATCAATTGTTTCAAAGTCTTTTCTAATTCTTCCTTATCTACTGGTTTTGATAAATAGGCTTTAGCGCCCAACAAATTACCCCACATTTTATCTACTTCACTATTTTTGGTAGAGCAGAAAACTACAGGTATTTGATTAGTATTGGGGTTATTTTGTAATTCTCTGCAAATTTCATAACCGCTTTTACCAGGTAGAATGACATCCAGTAGAATGACATCAGGCTTATTAGCATCTATTTTTGTTTGTGCCTCTTCACTGCTAGTAGCAGAAATTACAGAATAACCTGCTTGCTTCAAGTAACTACTAATAATTTCCATATCAGTCAAGCCATCTTCAACCACTAAAACAGTACTCATGATAACTACCTATTAAATTATGTTTTCAACGGGGAAATAAAGACTTAGATATGAAATCAGACAGATTAATATAGCACTAGTCTGTACTGTTATTATATCTTGAACCATTGTATAGATATTTCCATCAGGAAACTTACGTGTTCAACATAAATTTACATGATCTAAGTTCATGATTGTCAGTGCTATTAAAAACTCCCTCAAAAGCTCAACAGAGAATAAAAGACAATTTGATTACAAGTGTCTCACAATCAAATGTATAGTTTATAGATAAACTTAATCCAAGTATAAATTAAACATCAGCCTAACTAGAAGTTTCTAAATTAGCTGTATTTCTAACATTTGATTGAGCCTGTACGGGTAAATACTTACGGATTATACCCATAACTCGATCAGCCACTATTGGTTTAGAGATAAAATCTGTTGAGCCAACTACCTTAGCACGTACTCGATCCAAAAGACCATCATTACCAGTTAAGATAATTACTGGTGTATTAGCAAAGGCTGGAATGCGCCGTAATTGAGTACAAATTTCATAACCGCTGGCTACAGGCATAATTAAATCCAAGAAAATTAAATCTGGCTTTTCCTGAATCAGAATCGGTAAAGCTTGAATAGCATCTTGAACCTTAGTAAACCTGAGTCCATTGGTGGTGATAATATCCTCCAGCATTTTACAAACCAGCGGACTATCATCCACACAAGCTATCAGGGGTACAATTCTCCGATTCATTGGATTTCTGGCTTGTCTAGGAGTAGAGTTTTCACCATCACTAGCTTGTAGAGGTAAATCAGGTAATTCGACTAACTCAATAATTCCTTTGAGTATATAGGGAAGCAAGGAACGAGCGACAGGCATTACATCCTGTTTCATTTTGACTGCCAGTTCTCGCAGAGTGTATTTGCCATTAATTAAATTGACAAAGTTTTTGTATACAGAGGCACTAACCATCTGTTGGAGTTGTTCTGGTCTCCGCAGGATTGGTGATGAGTTAGGAGAAACATTAGCCAATCCGACTTGTGACCAAACTGCCCATGAGTCCTGCATTTGTTTAATAGACATATCTGCACTTGTAAAGCTCATGGGCATATCTAAGATCACGTCCTGACTGAGATGACAAGTTACAGAAGCAAAATCAACCGCTTGTGCTAAATCAAAAAAAAGTTCTGCAATTGTGTTTTCGACAATAGATTGAATTTGTTCTCTTTGGATTTTCTGCCTTTTGTACAAGATATCCAAGAGGTTATAATCCCAGTAGTCGATAGCAAAATCTTCAGTTCGACAGCGAATCTTCTCTAGGTCAATATCGGGGCAATATTGAGCCATTTGTCTACGCCAGCGTCTAAAGGGATGAGTACCACCTGTAGCCCAAACGATGCGTCCGAGGCGATAGTAGAAAGCCCATTGACGGTCTTTAGCACCTTTAATACTTAATTTGCCATTGTATTGAAATTGAGTGCAGGTTTTAAACTCATTTAATAAGTTATGAGATTCTATGAGTTCTGAGTTGGTCATACTTTGTTCCTTGGAATCAATAAGTCAGCCTCTAGAGAATCTAATACTAGCTACCCAGAAGTAAGTCATGATCTAAAAATTGACAAAAATATAATATGTTTGTTGTTTTCACGATCTGAATAGCATCCTTTGTTTTCCTATGTAATTGTTTTACAATATCTGTTTGGTCTTGATTTAATACTTTACACCCTGTTGATATTTTTGAGAATAAATGGTTAAGCCATTGGATTGGCTAAAGAGCAATATTTAAGTATTTAAACTTATTTAACACTTAGAATCTATTTTACTCACTATTCCATTATACGTTATCAGTAAAATTTCTGAATTTACAGTTGGCAAAATTATTATATTTGGTATTTTTGGAATTTTTTCTAAATGAATATATGTAACTTCAAGTTTTTTTTTGACTGACTTTAATAAATTACAAGTAAAATCACTGCCAAGGTAAAAAATAATACCAGCTTAGAGCAAAAATTATCAGTTAGAAAAAAAGTCCGCATTTGCGGACTATGGACATTGGATAAGGTTAATTTGTCACCAAGAGAGCCTAAAAGATGTTAGACCTGTTTATATTTTTGCTGACTAAATATAAAAAATCAAGTTTATGAAAGTAATGTTTAAGACATAACTACAGCAATTATGTCTGAGAAATAACACATTTTCAAGCTCATAAATCCTACTTCTTGAAAAAATCAGGGATATTTTTGTTCATAAATAGGACTTATGCAAGTGTTACACCAAAAATCTGTTGTAGGGTGCGTCAGATATCAACAATCGGTTTATTTGCGGGATTTATGCAGTCTGACGCACCCTACCAATGTGCAAGTTGCGTAAACACTCAGACATAATTAAAGATATTTTGTCTATAATTTTCCCTATTCATCTGAAAATAATAAAAGACCTTATAAGTAACAACTTATAAGGTCTAACGATTTTTAGGTACAGTTAAGAGAAATACTAATTAAAGCAACTTGCTAGTGATCATTGATCAGTTAGCACTGATTTTCGATCAAGCTGTATCAGGTGAGAGTAGGTCATTACTCTACTGATAAAACTCCGTCCAAGTTGGCGAATATCTCAAACTGGCGACCTAAAAACCCACAGGTCAATTACCTGAATACTCTACCAGAGCTAATCAAATAAATGTAGCCACATTGGCGTTGTTTTAGACCTATGGTCAATCATAATTATGAAGACAACTTAACTTTTTGGGTTACATCCACTAACTGGTAAAGCTTATCTTCAAATTTTTGGCTACAGGCTGACCAATCGAATTCTAAGATAGAAGGACGAGCTTGCTGAGATAATTGAGCTTTTAGTTCAGGATTTTCCAGAATTGCAATGATTTTTTCTGCAAAATCTTTGGGACTGTTGGGTTGAGCAAGAAAGCCATTATAACCAACTATTACTTGTTCAGAAGTTGAAGGAGCTAGAGCAGCAACTACAGGAGTACCAGAAGCTAAAGCTTCGTTATTTGTAGTGCAGAAGTTTTCTGTGACGGAAGGGTTAATAAAAATATCTGCTCTGGCGAACCATCCCAAAAGTTCTGTACCGTGAGATTCACCCCAAATAGTGACACCAGATGGATAATTTTGAGCGCGGCGACTAATTTCCTTGTCTAATGGTCCACTACCAACAATGACTAAATGAACATCAGGAATTTTAGCAGCAATCAAAGGATAAGCATCTAAAAGTTGAGTAACATTTTTTTCTGGTGTGATCCGGCCAACAAATAAAAGTGTTGGTCTTTTATCGTCAGGAATGGGATCATAACAGATATTGCGGGGATGGAATTTTTCACAATTAATGCCTTGATAGGGAACGTATTCACCCCGTTGACATTTAAGTTGTTGATATTTAGTTAGTTGTTCTCTAGAAGAAAATAAGTTGAGACTATAAGCATCACTAAACTGCTTAACTAAAATAGGAACTATGGGACGTAGTAATCCGAAGAATACATCACCTAAATAATATCGGATATAGGCAACGATATCGGTATGAAAAATGGAGATGATTGGGGTTTTAGTTCGTTTTGCATAATTAACTCCTACAGGCCGTCCATAACCTTGTAGGAAAAATGAGTATAACCCTCTCATCTGTGCAGCTTCTTCAACGATGATGATGTCAGGCTGAAACTTTTCTAGTAGTTTGGTATCGCTCCAATGGCGATAGTTCAATGGTTGGGGTAGAGATTTATAGAGAATCAGTGGTTCTGTGGGAAAAGCGTAAGATGAGAAGTTGGGAAAATGTTGGAGTTCTTCTAGTCCCGACATGGGACGATTACCGACTTGTTTAGAATACTTATTATTGATTTGTGGGTGGATGAGAAAAACTTCGTGTCCTTGCTCAAGCAACCAATAAACTCGTTGATGCACTGCAACTGATACTCCTGTTAAAAAGGGAGCATATAAGCCAGTAAATAAGGCGATGCGGAGAGGTTGTTTTGTCATGGTTGCGGGAAATTATTTCATGAATGTGCTGGATTTAGGATTTACGCAGCAACTATCATGAAACCCTTGGTTTCTGCGCTGATAATTAATAAAATGCCCGAATGAAATTACAGAGAAATTTTAGGATCAATTGGTTGGTCTAACCATTGATAAGGATGATATTCAACTAAGCGAATATGCCAAGGACTTTGAATGCGATAGGTAAGTCCGCGCCATGTAACTGTTGACATCCTGATGGAAGATAACATTGCTAAACCATAAACCCATTGTGTGCAGGGAATAGCAAGCAACATTTTCATGATTGTGGTCAGTGAAACTTGAGGAACTGGTTGATCTTGAGCGCGAATTATTTCTTGTACTCCTAGTTCCATGACTAGCATTAATAAGAGTAGTCCGATGGTGTAGATGCTGTAGGATTTAAATAAGGAAAATGCCTGATTCCATTCTGTTGCTAACAACAATCCTAAAGCTAAGATGATAGTGAGCATGGGAAATAGAATACTAGAAATAGCATCACTAACTAAAGCTAACCAATTGGGATGATAAAGTCGGGAGCAAAGTATTAAGCGTTTGAGAGATATCAATAAGTTGGGTAAATCGCTTTCTTCCCGGTTTAACATTAACAAGGAAGGGACAAATTTAATCTGCAATTTGTGTTTTTTGATAACTTTGTGCAGGAGCATATCGTCCCCAAAAGCTTCTCCCCATTTTTCCAGTAGTTCTGTTTGGTTTAGCACTTGTTTTTTAATTGCTAAACTACCACCCCAAGGAACTTGAAATAGGAACATTTGCACGACGGTGGAGACATTACCGGCATAGCGTACTAAGGAACCCCAATATTTACCTGTGGGTACATACCAACGGTTTCCTGTTGTTAGTCCTACTTTTTCATTGGTGAGGGGACTCACTAATTCTCTTAACCAATTGGTATGAACTATAGTATCAGCATCGACTAATGCAACTACTTGGTAAGAGTCATCTAAATCGGAAACAGCTTGCACTAAAGAATTGCATTTGAGACTACAATTGTGGCGGACTGTTCTCAAGGTGCTAATTTGACAATTAGTTGCACCCATTTCAGTGATGACTTCTTTAGCGATTTTAAAAGCTGGATCTTCTGGACTATCGACGATCAACTTTAAATCGTACTCTGGGTAGTTTTGTTTTAAGAGCGATCGCACACAATTAGGTAAAAACGGATCAGCACCTCGTAAACAAAGAATTACTGCCGTTTTTGGTAGCTGGTCATCTGATAGTAATGGTTGTTTGTATGAACGCAGATACAATAAAAATATCAGCGTTAAACAGACCTGAATTACTAGCCAACTTATCAAAGACTTAGATAGAAATGCGGTCAAATCTTGCATAGAATTAGGGGATTTGGGACTGGGGATTGGGGATTGGTGGGATAGGGAGATGGGGTGAAATTTCTTTACCTATTCCCTGTTACCTGTTCCCTATTCCCTGTTCCTTATGGATCAAGAGAATATTTCATGGTAATATTAACAGTTGTATTTTTGGTCATTTTAAAACTGGCATTGCGGAATTTTGGTGTACCAGTTTGGATAGAAACAGTGGGATTTTTGGAAATCCCAAAACCTTCTTGGGGAATACCAAAAAAATCTTTATTAAGTTTCTTATCGCCATTTTGGTCGTCAACTACTGCAACTGCATAAGTACCAGGTTTTAAACCAGAAAATACCTGCTTGACAGAATTACCAGTAATCTTTGTACAGCCACTTCTGACTTCACTAGAATTGCTCAGAGGAAATCCTTTTTCAGAGTCGTAAACTCTCAAGCAAATTTGACCTGTTTGGTTACGAATACCATTCACGACTACAGTTAATGCTGTAGTTGGTTCTGCATGAACAGTGTTAGTACAACTGAGACTTAACAAAGTCGCCAACAATAGATAAGAAACACGAGATATCTTCAACATAAGCAGCTAAATATGTGAGTGTGGATTAATTGATTAAATATTAATTAGCTCAACTTAAAGCATCCTTGATTGCTAACTTGTGTAAGTGCAGCATTTTAGCAGCCATCCACAAATCTTTAAGTAATAAAGATTCAGTCCCAGCTAACTTTTTAGCAATGCTTAAACAACAGGATAATTGTTCATATAAATTTAGTGGACTCTGAATAATTGAAAGTAGATATTCCCGGAAAATTCGCCAATGGGGAAACAAAATTTTACCTTTGTTACTTGAATCAAACCAGATAGAATACTCATAGAAATCTGGTAGCATATCTAATGAGTATTGAGGATGATTGTTAGTGAATGATAGGTAATTAGGAAAAAACATACTTAGAGATTGTTGGGGATGAATTCTGGCAAAAAATAAGTATTGGGGAATTTCATAAAACTGTCCAATCATAGCCAGCCTTAATAATAAAATCCCATCTGCATTACCATAACCACCCATAGGAGGAATTTTTTTTAAGGCACTTTGACGAATTACTCCATACATTTGATAACATAGATGCTTAGTTAGTAATTCATCAAATCTAACTTGTGGTTTTTCTGAATTAGTATTGAGCTTAATATCATAGTTTTGGAGAAAATCACCCTGTTGATCAATAAAATATGTGTGAGAATGGCAGAGGATATAATTCGGGTTTTCCTCAAGTATCTGTATACATTGACTAAGAAAATCAGGAGCGTGTAAATCGTCATAAGCTGCCCACTTAAAGTATTTACTCTGAGACAACTCAAACACACGATTGAAATTACCAGCACAACCGATATTACTAGGATTGCGATAGTAACGAATTCGTTGATCTTCTGCGGCGTAATTTCTACAAATTTCTTCAGTATTATCTGTAGAAGCATTATCGGAGATAATTAATTCAAAATCACTAAAAGTCTGATTTAACAGAGCATCTAGAGATGCTTGAATAAATTTTTCGCCGTTGTATACAGGTAGTCCAATACTTAATTGAGGATGAGATTTATACATACGCTATTCCCCCACACATTGATCTTATTGCTACTACTTCATCAATTTTTGAAGGTCAGTTTTTTGCAACCATTGATGAGTGCGTTTCATGCCTTCTTCGAGGTCAATTTTGGGTTGATAGTTTAAAATACTTGTAGCTTTAGTAATAGAATAAGGGTATGGACGGCTCATAAAATCTACTGATTCTGGAAGAATATCAGCTTTTTTCCGAAATAGCTTTTGTCCTTGATGACGCACACGCAAAAATAACTTCATTTCCTCTTTAGGCAGAGACATCGGTGCAGGTAAACCTTCCATTGCTGCTAGGTGAATAAAATAGTCTTTCCACGAAGTTTCTTTACCATCTGTGATATTAAATATTTCACCATAAGCTTCTTTTTCGATAGCTAAAAAGATAGCATCAATTAAATTATCTACATACAAATGATTCATTACACCCTTACCATCATTTGCATAGGCAAATAATTTTTGTCGCATCATCAATACTGGACGCACTATCCAAGGAATACTTCCTGGTCCATAAACATCTCCAGCACGGATAATAATGACACCAAAATCCGGTGATGAATTTAGTTTTAAAACTTCTGTTTCTGCTTCAATTTTGGTTTGACAGTAGGGGTTATTTTCACTAGAAACTGACCCAGTTTCTGTAATATCATTGTCATAGTTAAAGCCATAAACCAAAACAGTAGAAAGATGCACAAAGGTTTTCACACCAGCGGCTTTAGCAGCTTTAGCTATATTCAAAGTTCCATTAACATTAATTTCCCGAAAATGTTTAAGTTCTCCCGCTTCTTCTGCCAGTTGAGCAGTGTGTAAAATAATATCTACTCCCTGACAAGCTTTTTGAGCAATTTTGGGGTCAGTGATGCTACCAACTATAATTTCAACCCCTAATTTTTGCAGGTTTTGATCCTGTATTGAAGAAGTTTGTAAACCGCGTACTTTTAGACCTTGAGCTATAGCTAACTCGGCTGCACGTAAACCGATAAATTCGTCAGTTCCTGTGATGAGAATAGTTTTGTTGTTGAGATTCATAGTATTGATGAGTAAATAAAATTTAGGGACTTTTTTAGCTAGAATGGCTGAGGTGAATCTAACTTATTTAGAAAATATCAGCCGGGTCTGCGGAGCGGAGTTTGTTAATAGCTAACGCTCCAGAAGTTATGCAGATTAAAACTGTAGAAGTTAAAACAATTAGGGCATTATTGGAAGTCATGATGATAGGTAATTTAGTTACTTGCATAGCAAAATCATATAGAGCTACAGAAACAATAAACCCTGGTATGTAGGCTGATAAAGCTAAAATTAATGCCTGTTGAAAAACCACATTTAATAAATAACCATTGGCGTAACCGATAGCTTTTAAAGTTGCGTAGGCAATAAATTGAGTGGCAATGTTGCTGTAAAGAATTTGATAAACAATAACTACACCCACCACAGAAGCCATTGTTAGCATCAGATTAAGTATGAAACCAATGGGTGTTCTGGCAGCCCAATATTGTTTTTCAAAATTAATAAATTGTGGGCGAGTAAAAATCTGTACGTCATTAGGTAAACTAGCTTTTAAATTTTCTAAAACCTGATTTGTGGAAGCACCTGGGCTAAGTTTAATAATACCTACATCTATCTTTTCTGGGTGACGAGTATTAGGATTGATTCTGAAAAAGGTTGAGTCACTAACAATTAGATTTCCATCTACACCAAAGGAAGGTCCTAAACCGAATAAACCACCTACTCTGACTCGATAACCTTGCAGAGAATCAAAGGGAAAGATTTCAATTGTTTGCTCTGTATCTCCTTGATCAAATTTTTCTGCTATTGGTCCAAATTCTGGGCGCGAATTTCTATCAAATAGCATGACATCAGGAATTTTGAGTTTATCTAAATTCTGCTCAACTTCTGGGATATTCATCACTGGTTTTCCTGGGTCAAAACCAATAACATAGATTGAATATTTCTCACCAGTAGCAGGATTTTTTAATTTTGCAAATTGCAAATACATGGGACTAACTGACTCGACACCATTAAAACCTAATGTTTGGTATAAACGATTGCGAGAAAAGCTTTGATTAGAGGTCAAGGATTTATATTGTGAACTGACTAAAAATAAATCGCCCTTGAGATTTTGATGTACTGCTGTAGCACTAGAATAAAGTGCATCTTGGAAACCAAGTTGAATGAACATTAGCAGCACAATAAAGGCAATTCCAGCTACAGCTACGACAAAACGAAACTTTTGCTGGGCTAACTGTAGCCATGCTAAAGGAATTTTTACATTCATATATTTGGTAATTTGGAGTTTGTAATTGGTAACTGGTAATCGGTAATTGGGTTATTTATTTATCCCATTTTCCCTATTACCTGTTTCCTATTTATAATGACTAGATTTGGATAGAAACATCTACTTGCAAGTTAGTTAAACGGGATATTTTTTTACTGTCAGCAGGATTATCAACAGATATTTTTACTTCGACTATTCTGCGGTCTGTATCTGAATTGGGGTTAATGCTAAAGACACTTTGTTTATCAACTTGCCAACCTACTTCCCTAACTGTTCCCTGTAATTTTTCGGAAAATGTGGCACTAGTAATAATTGCTTTTTGACCAACACGTACTTTTTGAATATCGGTTTGATAAACTTCAGCAATTACATTCATTTCTGATGTTTTACCGAGTTCAGCAAAACCAGAAGTAGCGATGACTTCGCCATTTTTGGCATGAATTTTTAAAACTCTGGCATCTATGGGGGATTTGATGTAAGTTAAATCGTAGTCTGCTTTGGCTTGTTGAATGGCAGTTTCCGCACTTTTGACTTCACTTTCTGCTAATACCACATCTACATTACGTACTTCTTTAATGCTATTGAGTCTAGCTGTTGCTTCCTTAATTTGATCTTGTAATGTGTTTTGAATACGGACAAGAGTCGCTTTAGCTTCCGTTAACTGTTGTTGTGTTGTCTTTAGTTGTAAAGCTTTAGTATCTGCAATGGAGGCGGAAATTGCCCCATCCTTGTATAATTGCTGATAGCGATCGCTTTCTTTTTCAGCATTATCTACTTCTGCTTGAATACGGTTAATTGCCGCTGTTTGTGCAGCAACTTCACCTTTTAATTGTGACTCTAAACGGGTAATTGTTGCTTTTTGAGCATTAATATCTCCGGGTTTTGCTCCAGCTTTTATCTGTGCAAGTTTAGCTTTCGCTACTAGCAATTGATCAAAAGCTTGTTTGATAGCAGCTTGAGAACGAGCATAGTCTTCTAAATAAGCTAATTTTTGTCCTGCTTTTACTTCATCTCCTTCAGCTACCAAGAGTTTTTCTACACGCACACCGTTGATAGATTTGGGAGCAGATAAATAAGTAATTTTGCCTTGTGGTTGCAAACGTCCCAAAGCAGTTACAGCTAATTTGATAGGAGTTACTGTTGAAGAATTGATTGCAGCAGATTGAATCTGAGAATTAGGCTTGACCTTCAATTGAGAAAAACTATAGAAAGAGGCTAAACCAGCAACTAAAGTAACTGAAGCTGCTAAAATTATTTTCCAATTTCTAGCGGATTTTTTCAAGAACTGGCTTTCTTTTTTTACTGCCATCTTTTTATTCCAATTATTTTACTTTGGGATATTCTTAATAGCAATGTCGCCAACTTATCCTGAGATTATCTAAGAGAAATTATTCTCTATGGTTTAACTTTGAGTCAGTAGATAAGCCGAATTTATTTTGTATGAATTGTTGTTAGGGCTTGTAGCTATTTTAGAACACCGATTCATTAATCGTAAGGGCGTATCCCTGACGGGACTGGAAGCATCAGCATTCGGACAGAATATCAATGGTTTCAGCGATAGGTTATCACTCGAATGCTTCGCCCCTACAAGGTAAAAACAGATTACCTAGCATTACTGAATCGACGCTCTAGGTAACAAGATAAAGGCTACAATCAACAGTGATATTATTTCCAATTATCCTCAGTTTATTCTTTACGGGGCATTTCATGAAGTAGCGTGAAATACCAGATTGCTAATTGAAAATTTTATTTTCCAGATGTAACTTATTGTTGAGGCAATGAACTAGCAAAAAACCTTAATTAACTCAAATTCAATTTTGCCAAAAATATCGAAATTTGTCAACCAATCAAATCCTCCTAATTCTGCGGGCATTAATAATAAAACTTGTACTCAAAAACATAACTCAAAATATTTCTTTTAGATAGACTATTCTATTAAAAGCTCATGAATTAACCATTAATTCTGTATTTCTCTTATCAAACAAGGCTTTTAAAAGTGATAATGTCCAGATTTCATCACAAATTCACTCATTTGCACAGGATAAAAGAAGTTATTTGTGTTGATACTATTACATCCCTTAAATTAATATTTGCTTTATAAATAACTACTTTAATTAGCCAATTGAGTTATCTTATAAATTCCTCAAAAACTCAAGCTAAATTATGATGTTTCTCTGAAAAATAGATATTTATGTTCAAAATAACTATCTGTGTATTTAATGTTTTGTGACTAACTAGACAATTCTGCTAAAAAGCTTGATTAACTCAGGTAAAATGACTAAATTACACCTAATTACCCAGACCTTTGCCACAGGAATTATAGTCAAATATAATACGTTTTTGTTAATTGAGTATTGAAAAGTGAGCGCAACCGCCAAAAATATTTTTCTAAACTTACATTAAATGAACTATTCAATTTCTATAAACCATGCTAGTCTTTGTATTAATTCAATATTTAAAAGCAGCAAGGCCAGTAGTAAATTAATTGAGAGTAAAAAGGAAAAAATACTATCACCTCATCCCTGTTTTTCATGAGAAACCCCTTTAAGTATTTTTTCACATGGCATGAATTTAGATTCAAGGTTGTGTTATTTCTGTAACGAATTTGGCAGCTTTTATTGGTTGAATAGCATAAAATAGATTATCCTGGACGGTGAAACTGGCTATGGTATTTATCAAGAGACAGGACGTTATGATTAACACTAATTACAGTTCTGTATTCAAGCTAGATCATCCAGATAGGGCAAGAAAAAAACACATTTCTAATTTCATCCCTACTCCTCAGTTTCCCTTGATTGGGATGCAATTTACCAATTTAGTACCTAAAGCACATCCAGAAAATTTTACCAGTTTCTACAATATCCAGAGTTTTTTGTGTAGAGTTTTCTAAATCCTGCGGACAGAATTTATCTTTCTCCGATGCTCCAGTATTTACTCATAATGTCTCTAAAAAAACAAGAAAAGGGAAGACAATATTGTATAGTATTTTTCCAGGATGACAGAGTTACCAAAATTCATCAATACACCATAAATGGCAATTATTTAGATAGAAAATCAAAGCAGTATTTACCATCTGGTGTTGATAGATGAACGGTCTGATTTCTTATGTAGCTAAGTCACTACTACTGTTAAGAAGAAATAGCTTCATTATGTATTCGTAAGCTACAGAAATTCTGTAGCTAAAAAATTCACAGTCCCCAAGATTACTCTATGCAATTATGTCTGCTGATTCAATTAATACTGCCTTGGTAGAGTTAGAGAGCCTTATTAACAGTTGTGAAAAGGATTTGATTAGGTTTATAGAGGGAAAAAAAATGAAGTCAGAAAATCAAATGTCAACACACAAAATTAACAGACAACTGCAACAAAATCCTATCGCCATTGTGGGGATGGCTTCTTTATTACCACAAGCCAGAAACCTCCGACAATACTGGGCGAATATTGTTAATAAAATTGATTGTATTACCGATGTTCCTGACACCCATTGGAGCATTAAAGATTACTACGATCCTAACCCCAGAACATCAGAGGATAAAACCTATTGTAAACGTGGTGGTTTTATTCCTGAAGTTGATTTTAATCCGATGGAATTTGGCATTCCTCCCAGCATTTTAGAAGTTACTGATGTATCGCAACTATTAAGTTTAGTAGTTGCAAAAGAAGCAATGGAAGATGCTGGTTATGGACAATCTCGTGAATTTAGCCGCGAGAATGTAGGGGTAATTTTAGGTGTGGCTATGGCTAAACAGCTAGGGATGCCATTATCTGCCAGATTAGAATATCCGATTTGGGAAAAAGTCCTCAAAAGCAGCGGTTTGTCTGACGAAGATACTAAAAAAATCGTCGATAAAATCAAAAGTGCCTACATTAAATGGGATGAAAATGCTTTCCCTGGAATGTTAGCCAATGTGGTGGCGGGAAGAATTGCCAATCGTTTAAATTTTGGCGGTACAAACTGTGTAGTTGATGCAGCTTGTGCTAGTTCTTTCGGTGCTTTAAAAATGGCAATTAGTGAGCTAATTGAGTATCGTAGCGATATGATGCTAACTGGTGGTGTGGATACCGATAACACCATCATGGCTTACATTTCTTTTAGCAAAACTCCCGCTGTTACTCCTAGCGAAAATGTCAAACCTTTCGATGCTAAATCTGATGGGATGATGTTAGGTGAAGGTATCGGGATGATTGTGTTAAAACGTCTCGAAGATGCGGAACGAGATGGTGATAAAATTTATGCAGTTATTAAAGGTATTGGCACTTCTAGCGATGGGCGCTACAAGAGTATTTATGCACCCCGTAAAGAAGGACAAGTTAAAGCCTTAGAACGTGCTTACAATGATGCTGGATTTTCTCCTGCGACTGTAGGTTTAATGGAAGCACATGGTACAGGAACAATGGCTGGAGACCCCACAGAATTTGGCTCTTTGCGGGATTTCTTTAGTCAATATGATGACAAAAAACAGCATATTGCTTTAGGTAGTGTAAAATCGCAAATTGGACATACTAAAGCCGCCGCAGGTGCAGCAAGTTTAATTAAAACTGCACTGGCGCTACATCATAAGATTTTACCGCCAACTATCAATATTACTGAGCCAAATCCTAAGCTCGATATTCAAAATTCTTCGTTTTATTTGAACACAGAAACTAGACCTTGGATTCGTGCAGAAGGGGAGACACCAAGACGAGCGGGTGTAAGTTCCTTTGGTTTTGGTGGCACTAATTATCACGTTGTTTTGGAAGAATACGAAGCGGAACAACAACAGGCTTATCGTTTACATAATGCGGCGAGTGAGATGTTATTATTTGCTGCCAATCCCAGTGAATTAATCAACAAGTTAGAAGCAACTTTTAATAATTTGCAATCTAACGATGGGGAAAGATATTACTCTCAATTAGTTCAAGAATCGAAATCTGTAACTATTCCCAAAACTGCCGCCAGAATTGGGTTTGTAGCTGAGAATTTACCAGAAACTTGTAAGTTACTAAAAGTTAGTATTGAGTTGCTGAAAAATAAACCTTCAGCAGTTTCTTGGGAACATCCTCAAGGTATTTATTACCGTTCTTCTGGGATGGAATTAGGCGGGAAAGTTGTCGCTTTATTCTCTGGACAAGGTTCTCAATACCTAGAAATGGGTAAAGAAGCGGTGATGAATTTCCCGGCTTTACGTCGTCTTTATGGACAGATGGATAGTTTGTTAATTCAGGATAATTTGCAGCCAATTTCGCAAATTGTTTTCCCGAATCCAACTTTTGAAGAAGAGGAAAAAACTGCTCAAATTGCAGCTTTACAAAGAACTGAATATGCACAACCTGCCATTGGGGTGTTTAGTGCAGGGCTGTATTCTATCTTCCAACAAGCTGGGTTTAAATCAGATTTTGCTGCCGGACATAGTTTTGGTGAATTGACGGCTTTGTGGGCGGCGGGAGTGCTGACTGAGGAAGATTATTTATTCTTGGTTAAGTCTAGAGGTCAAGCGATGGCTGCACCGAAAGACCCTGACCATGATGCGGGTAGTATGTTGGCTGTGAAGGAAGATATCAGCAAAGTAGAAGCAGTGCTGAAGAATTTTCCCCAAATTGCGATCGCTAACTTTAATTCTCCCACACAAGTTGTTTTAGCAGGTGCAACTGCGGAAATTAATAAAATTCACCAGCGGTTTCAAGAATTAGGATATGGGGCAGTATTGTTACCAGTTTCCGCTGCATTCCACACACCTTTAATTGCATTTGCTCAAAAATCATTTGCGATTGCGACTAAATCCGTAGCCTTTCAAAATCCCAAATTTCCCGTTTTCAGCAACGTCACTGGTAAACAATATCCCCAAGAACCTTCAGGAATTCAAAGAGTTTTAGGAAGTCATCTTTCTAGCTCAGTGCAGTTTAAGCAAGAGATTGAAAATATCTATGCTGCTGGTGGTTATTGCTTCGTAGAATTTGGACCAAAGCGAATTCTTACCAACTTGGTAAAAGATATTTTAGGCGAACGTCCACATTTTACCATATCTCTCAATCCTAGTACACAGAAAAACAGCGATCGCTCCCTCAAAGAAGCAGCTATACAACTGCGCGTTATTGGGATGAATTTGAATAATCTTGATCCTTACCAACTACCTCCAAACATACCCGTAGCTGAAACAAAAAAAGCCTTAAACGTCAAATTAAGAGGCATTAACTACATTTCTGAAAAAACCAAAAATGCCTTTACAGAAGCATTGCAAGATGGTTTCAAAATCCAAGGAATTCAGGAATCTAAACCTTTAGAAATTCCAGAATCTAAAGCTTTAGAAGTTAAGAATTCTCTAATTCCTACAACTCCTGTAATTCCTACTAAAAATGGCCATAACGGCAACGGACACAAGAAAACCCCAGTAGTTACTTCCTTACATCAGCCTCAGATGAATTCTGTTAACCCTGCAAATCAAACAACCAAAGAATTATTACCTACAGCCCTTTATGCAATCGCAGAGCGTCCAGGAGGGAAAATGGAAACACCAGATAAACAACATAACTTTCATCAGGTTTTGGAAAGTTTAGAAAACCTCTTGAACCAGTTTCAAGAAAACCAAAGTGATAACCTAGAAATTCACGGCACATATCTGAATCATCAAATGGAATATGCCAAAACATTTTTCCAACTGATGCAGCAACAGAACGCCCTATTTATTAATAGTAAACCTTCAGAAACTGCCCAACTTAAGCAAGTCGTCATGGAAACTTTCGAGCGGAGCATGATGCAGTTTCACAGCCAACAAACTGAAACCCTCCGCATTCATGAACAATACCTGCGCGAACAAGTAGAATACACCAAAAACTTTTTCCAACTCATTCAACAAGAATATTCTCTACTAATTGACGGGACAGAAACAACTCAACCCGTAATTCCCCCTCAATTTACCGAGACACACACCAACAGTCTACGGGAATTGATGCCCCCAAAACCAGAACCAACTACTACAGAAACAGTTGTTCCTCCTACCGCCAAAATTGTAGAAACTCCAGCAACAGCAATAGAACCAGTAATAGAATCAGTTGTTACTGTTAGTCCTAAAATTGCAGAACCTGTAATAGAAATACCAGACCCAATTGTAGAAACTCAACCTGAGCCAGTAGCAACTATAGCCTTAATTTCAGAACCAACAAACTCCAGTATTAATATTCACGAAATAGGTAAAAATCTCCTCAACATCACCAGCGAAAAAACAGGCTACCCCATCGAAATGCTCGAATACGACATGGACATGGAAGCCGACTTAGGAATTGATTCCATCAAACGGGTAGAAATT
>NZ_JAYGHA010000011.1:52658-114066 GCF_034931405.1 Anabaena sp. UHCC 0451
ATTAGGAGCGATGCAAGAAGCATACCCCGATTTACCCAAACCAAATATAGAAGAATTAGGCGACCTGCGAACAATTGGACAAATTGTTAACTACCTCCAGAAACTGGCGGGAGGTGAAAAAAAAAAGCTTGATTCTGAGCAGATAAAACCGATTTCTAATATTTCAAATATGGTGGTGGATTTAACTCCACCGCCAATAGTAGACCCCAATCTTCCTCGTCGTCCTGCAAAACTAAAAAGCTTACCAAAACCAGATTTTTGGGAATGCAAACTACCAGAAGGACACATTGCTTTAATCACTGATGATGGTTCTCTCACCACCAGCAAACTAGCTCATGCACTCATCGAACAAGGTTGGAAAGTAGTAGTTTTAAGTTTCCCTCAATCACTAGTTGCAGAACAATTGCCATTACCAGCAGGTGTTAACCGCATTACCTTGGTAAATATGAGTGAACAACATCTGCAACTACTATTACAGAGTATAACTACTCAACATGGAAAGATTGGGGCATTCATTCACCTACATCCACAATTCACCGCCTCCTATCTAGAAACAGAAAAAGCGATTGTCAAACAAGTATTTTTGATGGCGAAACATCTCAAACAATCGCTCAACACAGCCGCTGATTTAGAAGGAAGAGTCAGCTTCTGTACAGTTGTCCATCTCGACGGTGCATTTGGTTTAAACCACACAGAAAACTTCGGAATTATCGGCGCAGGATTATTTGGATTAACCAAAAGTTTGAGATGGGAATGGCCAAAAGTTTTCTTGAGAGCAATTGATTTAAGTCCCAACTTAGACCCACACCAATCAGCAGAATATATCGTAGCAGAATTGCACGATTCCAACCGATATATTGGTGAAGTTGGTTATAGTTCTAAAGGACGAGTCACACTCATAGCTGAAGCCGAATAACCTGTAGGGGCAATTCATGAATTGCCCCTGCTCAAAAACAATCTTTTTCCTCTTTGCGTCTTTGCGTAAAAAATTCATAAATTTATTCATCAACGCAGAATCAATTATCAAGTGAAATCATGACAGCAACACTTCAAGTTAATCCATCATCTGTTTTTGTTGTCAGTGGTGGAGCAAAGGGAATCACTGCTCAATGTACCATTAAGTTAGCACAGCAAAAATCTTGTAAGTTTATTCTTTTAGGACGTTCAGAAATCACTACAGAGCCAGAATATGCTCGTGATTGTTTGGAAGATGGAGCTTTGAAAAAACGCATCATGGAAAATTTGATTTCTCAAGGTGAGAAGCCAACACCCATGATGGTACAAAAGATATTTAATGAGATTAATTCCAGTCGGGAAATTAAGAAGACTTTAGCAGCAATTGCCGCAGCGGGAGGAAAGGCTGAATATATCAGCGTTGATGTGACTGATACAGTAGCATTAACAGAAAAACTTCATGCTGTAGCGCAAAAGTTTGGTCAAATTACAGGCATTATTCACGGTGCTGGTAATTTAGCTGATAAGTTAATTGAAAAGAAAACATCTGAAGATTTTGAAAAGGTTTATACGGCCAAAGTGCAAGGATTACAAAATTTACTGCATTGTGTTAATCCTCAAGATTTACAGCATTTAGTTTTGTTTTCTTCAGTGACTGGTTTTTATGGGAATATTGGTCAAAGTGATTATGCCATAGCTAACGAAATTCTCAACAAATCAGCCCACCAATTTAAGAAAGATTATCCAAACTCTCATGTAGTTGCAATTAACTGGGGTGGTTGGGATAGTGGCATGGTGACACCTCAATTAAAAAAAGCATTTGCCGAAAGAGGAATTGATATTATTCCTGTAGATATTGGCACGCAAATGTTAGTTAATGAACTGCATCCCGCTTATCAAAATCATTCCCAAGTGGTGATTGGTAGTCCCATGAAACTGCCAGCAATGCCTTTAGATTCAGAACTTCGCAGCTATCGTATTCGACGACGGATGACATTAGCCGAAAATCCATTTTTGCATGACCATACAATTGCAGGTTCACCCGTATTACCAGCTACCTGTGCTAAATCATGGATGGTGAATGGTTGCGAAGAAATTTATCCTGGTTATAGATATTTCAGTTGTCAAGACTTCAAAGTTTTAAAGGGAATTACCTTTAATTCAAGTCTAGCTCATGAGCATATTCTAGAAATACAGGAAGTTGCCAAAAAAGATGGTGATTTTGTAGAATTTCAGACCAAAATTTTGAGTAAAACTCCAGAAGGTAGAACTCATTATCACTTCAGTTCTCTGATTAAACTGGTCAGAAATATGCCAGAAGCTCCCATTTATGAATCAATGGATTTCAGAGAAGATAATATTGTCACTACCACAGGTAAAGGATTTTATCAAAATGGCGATTTGTCCTTATTTCATGGACCTGCTTTTCAAGAAATCACCAGAATTTTAAACATTAGCCCCGAAAAACTTACAGCCGAATGTTGTTGGCAAGAAATTTCAGCCCAACAACAAGGACAGTTTCCTGTTAAATGGCACAATCCTTACATAATTGATGTGAGTACCCAAACCCTATGGTTATGGTTAAATCATTTTTATCAAGAGGTTTGTTTACCAGGACAATTAACATACTGTGAACAATATTTAGCTGTACCATTCAACATACCATTTTATGTTTCCTGTGAAGTTCAAGCTAAAACAGATACTGGTGCAACCGTCAATTTCATTATTCACAATCGAGAAGGAAAAATATACTCACGTATCTTAGGCGCAAAAGCAGTCATTTGGCCGATGAAAATGTTAAGTAAGAAGTAAACAGGGGACTGGGGATTGGTGATTGGAGAAAATTAATCAACTTTTACCTTTTCCCTCTTGCCTTTTTTCACTGACAACTGATAACTGAATAACCACGATTGGGGGAATAGCGTAAATCCTAAAACTGAGGAAATAAAAATTTCCTTCACGTCTTATGCCCCAACGAGGATTTCAACAGTGGAAAAAATAGCCATCATTGGATTATCATGCCTCTTCCCAGACGCAAACAATCCTGAACAGTTTTGGCAGAATCTCAGCGAAGAAAAAGACTCAACCTCTGATATCAGCGTCAACGACTTAGGTTTAGATCCTAGCATATTCTACGATTCAAATAAAGGTACACCGGAAAAATTCTACTTTCTTAAAGGTGGATTTATCCGTAACTTTGATTTTAATCCTAGTGAGTACAATTTACCTGCGGAATTTGTACAAAGTCTGGACAATACATTTAAATGGTCACTGTATGCAGCTAAACAAGCAATTGTTAACAGTGGCTATTGGGGAAATGAATCTGCACTCTCAAAATGTGGCGTAATTTTAGGAACTCTGGCTTTACCAACCAAAGCATCTAATCAATTGTTTGCCCCAATTTATCAGCAAACAATTGAACCTGCTATTGGTGAACTTTTACAGGAAAAAGACTTTCGTTTAGGTGGTTTATTAACCGCAGCCAAAGCATCACCATATAATGCGATGGTTTCCGGTTTACCATCTGCCATAATTTCCCATGCCTTTGCGCTTTCTGGAACTCATTGCTGTATAGATGCTGCCTGTTCATCATCATTTTATGCCATTAAATTAGCATCCCATTATTTGCAATCTGGTAAAGCAGATTTGATGTTAGCTGGTGCTATTAGTGCGTCAGACCCGTTGTTTTTAAGAATGCTATTTTCGGGTATTCAAGGATATCCAGAAAATGGCGTTAGTCGTCCTCTTGATAAAACATCACGGGGCTTAATTACCTCCGAAGGAATTGGGATGGTAATGCTCAAGAGATACAGTGATGCTGTTAGAGATGGAGACAAAATTTTAGCAACAGTCTGCGGTAATGGTTTATCTAATGATGGCAAAGGTAAACATCTCCTCAGTCCTAATGCTCAAGGGCAAATTACCGCCTATCAAAGAGCTTATACTGAGGCTAAACTTCACCCTAAAACAGTTGATTATTTAGAGTGTCACGCTACCGGCACTCTCTTAGGAGATACCACCGAATCTAACTCTGTCCAAGGCTTTTTTGGTGAAAATCAAGCAACGCCTTTGGTGGGTTCAGCTAAAACAAATGTCGGTCATTTACTCGTTGCTGCTGGCATGGTGGGGATAACAAAGACAATTTTAAGTATGTCAAATAATGTTATTCCAGCAACTATTAATATCAGTCAACCTATGGGTTCTGAAAATAATGTTGTTTCGCCTCAAAACATTGTCAGAACTCCCATACCTTGGCCGATTAAAGAAACTAAGCACGTAGCTTTAAGTGCATTTGGATTTGGTGGAACAAACTCTCATTTAATTTTGGAACAAGGGGAAGTTAGCAAATGAATATCCAAGAAAATAAGACCGCAAAAATGGCAATTGTGGGCATGGATGCTTTTTTTGGTGATTGTGACGGATTGGATGCTTTTGAGAGTAGTATTTACGACGGAAAACAGCATTTTCAGCCCCTGCCAGAAAAAAGATGGCATGGTATTAATGAACAAGAAAAATTACTGAAAGAGTATGGTTTAGAAGCAGGAACAGCACCAGATGGGGCTTATATCACAGATTTTGAAGTTGACACATTAGCTTACAAAATCCCTCCTAACGAAGTTGAAAAACTCAACCCACAACAAACTTTATTATTGAAAGTTTGCGATCGCGCCCTCAAAGATGGTAACATTCAACCTCACAGTAATGTAGCTGTAATTATCGCCGCAGATACAGAATTATCTGTACACCAGCTACAACAACGTTGGAATTCATCTTGGCAACTTAAAGACGGTTTAAACGCCGCAGAAATTGCCTTATCACCAGAAAAAATCGCCCAACTGGAAGCCATAGTTAAAGATAGTATTCACCACCAAGTTGATATTGGTGAATATATCAGCTATGTTGCTAACATTATGGCCAGTCGTATTTCTTCATTATGGAATTTTTCTGGACCTTCATTCACTGTTAGCGCCGTAGAAACTGCAACTTTTAAAGCTTTAGAATTAGCAGAAATGCTACTAGCTACCGGGGAGGTGGAAGCAGTAGTTGTGGGTGCAGTTGACTTAGCAGGTGGTGTAGAAAACGTCTTACTCCGCAGTCAATTTGGCCAAATAAATACAGGGATAAATACGTTAAGCTTTGACCAAAAAGCCGACGGTTGGTTAGTAGGAGAAGGTGCAGGTGCAGTAGTTCTGAAAAGATATGATACAGCACTACAAAATAATCACCGCATCTATGCAGTAATTGATGGTATTAGTATCGGTCAATCTCCCTCAATGGCTATAGATGCTAATACTATCAACCAAGTATGTCAACAAGCTTTTCAACAAGCAGGAATTCAACCCACAGAAGTCAATTATTTAGAAGTCTGCGGTAGTGGAATTCCCGCAGAAGATGAAGCCGAAATTAACGGTATCCTCCAAGCTTATCCCCCCGTTGGTGATGGTTTACACTGTGCAATCGGTAGCGTCAAAGCCAATATTGGTCATACTTTTGTCGCTTCAGGAATAGCTAGTTTAATTAAAACAGCACTAAGTCTTTATCACAGATATATTCCCGGAACTCCCCAATGGTCTGGTGTGAAAACACCGCAAGTATGGGAAGGTAGCCCTTTCTACGTTGTGACTGAATCTAGACCTTGGTTCTCACAAAGAGATGTCAAATGTAGAACTTCCGCTATTAATAGTATCGGCTGTGATGGTTCTTTTGCCCATGTTATCTTATCAGAAGAAACCCAACAAATAGAACGCAGTAGTAGATATTTAGAATCAAGACCTTTTCATTTGTTACCCATTGCGGCTGATGACCAGTCTAACTTATTTGCAGCCCTGGATAATTTGCAACAAACAATTGAAAATGCTGATGATATAAAAGACATTGCTAGTCAAACATTTGTCAAATTTCAACAGCATTCTCAGGCAAAATATACACTCTCTCTCACTGGACGCAACCAAAAAGAATTACTCAAAGAAATTAATTCAGCAAAAAAAGGTGTAACTAATGCCTTTGCCAATGGTAAAGATTGGCAGACTCCCATAGGTAGTTATTTTACACCTAAACCACTGGGTAAAGATGGAGAAATTGCCTTTATTTATCCTGCTGCTGTTAACTCTTATCTAGGTATCGGTCGTAGTCTCTTCCGTTTATTTCCTAAAGCCTTCGATGATGTCATTGTCAAAAGTCTTTACGAACGCGCTGCGGATGTAGAAAAACTAGTATTTCCCAGAAGTTTGAGTAAATTATCAACTCGACAACTAGAAACTCTGGAAAAGAAATTGTTCGATGATTCCCTGGCCATGTTTGAAGCAGAAGTGCTTTTTACTAGACTCATCTCCACAATTATCACCGATGATTTTCAAATCAAACCCAAATATATTTTTGGATATAGTTTAGGTGAAACTAGCATGATGGTTGCTCAAGGAGTTTGGAGCAATTTTTATGAAGTAAGTAACACCTTTAATTCATCAGCTTTATTTGGAGATAGATTATCTGGTCCCAAAAATGCTGTACGTGAATATTGGAAACTACCAAAAACTGATGTAAATTCAGACAATAATTTCTGGAGTAATTACGTTCTCATGGCCAGTCCAGACCAGGTTAGAGAATGTTTAAAAAATGAAAATCATGTTTATTTAACACAGATTAATACAGCCGAAGAAGTATTAATTGCTGGTGAAACAGCAGCTTGTGAGCGAGTCATTAAAACCCTTGGCTGTAATGCTTTTCCTGCTCCTTTTGATCATGTAATTCATTGTCCAGCAATGGAATCAGAATCTCAAGAACTGGAAAAACTATACACTTTACCAGCGCAAAAAATTCCTGGTATTACTTTTTATTCTGCTGCGGAATATCAACCAACTTTACTTAATAGTGAACAAATTGCTCACAACATTGCTAAAGGATTATGTCACCAACTCGACTTTCCTCGCTTAGTTAATCGCGTTTATGCTGACGGGGCAAAAATCTTTATTGAAGCAGGTGCTGGTGGTATTTGTTCACGCTGGATAGATAAAAATCTCAGCAATCAAGAACACATTACTGTATCCCTAAATCGACGTGGAATTGATGACCATACTTCACTAGTTAAAGCACTAGCGAAATTGCTTAGTCATGGAGTAAATGTGAACTTATCTCCACTTTATAACCTATCCTTAGCAACAACAAAACAAAATAAAGCAGCCCTGAGAAAAGTAACACTAGGCGGAAAATCCATGACTGCGACAATTTTGAGTGCAGAAAACCGGCAGCTTTTCCAAAAAGATACTTCTCAAAAACAACCACAAACAATTACTAATTACCCAGAGTATAAAATCATCAACTCCCTCAAGCCACAAATCAAAATTCCCCCCCATGAAATTTACCCCCAACCAGAAAAAACAACCATGAAAACTATCATGGATAACCGTTTAAATCTGAAAGAAGAATTAAACTTTTCTGAGTTAAGCATCACTGAAAACCCAACACCCCAAAAAACCACTAACAGAATCCAGATGAATGATTTAAAAATATCTCAGTATCAAAAACTGAGTAGCAACAACTCAAAATTAACAAAAGCCCATACCAGCTTTCTACAAGCTAGACAAGACTTTAGCCAACAAATGAGCCAAATAATTCAACTCCAATTAGCTTGCGCTCAAAACCTCATTAGCGAAGATAAATAATAAAATATCACACCGAGACGTAGAAATATCAAACCTCCTTCTCTGCGTCTCTGCGTGAGCTAAATCTTCCTCCCACATCCATTGCTTACAACTTGAGGAAAAACCTACCGTGACAACATTTAATACGGTACTAAATAAACACAATAACGGTCTGACATTTTCCACATTCTCCAACCCCCAAACCCAAACTTGGAGAGGTTCATTAGATTGCATAGCCTTTGAACAAAACGTCATCAAAGATAAATTACTCACATTAGATAAACCCTGTTACATAGTTAAAGTTGCAGGTAACATAGGCGTGACAAATGATGGTTATTTAGCATCATCTGATAACGTTTCATCAGCACAAGCAGAACTGTTAATAGCGCTTCCACCTTTGCGACTACAACAATTTGGCGACCCTAACTTTCTCAAAGTTCATGGTGTCAAATGTGCCTATATGACTGGTGCAATGGCTGGTGGTATTGCTTCCGAAGAAATGGTAATTGCACTAGGAAAAGAGAAACTCTTAGGTTCTTTTGGTGCAGGTGGTTTAACTCCAGAACGAATAGAAACAGCCATCAATCGCATTCAAGAAGCCTTACCTCAAGGACCTTACGCATTTAATTTAATTCACAGCCCTAACGAACTAGCAATAGAACGCCGCGCTGTAGACTTATATCTCAAATATCAAGTACGAACAGTAGAAGCATCGGCATTTTTAGACTTAACTCCTAACATCGTTTATTATCGAGTTGCTGGACTAAGTTTAAATGCTAATCATCAAATTGAAATCAAAAATAAAGTCATTGCTAAAATTTCTCGTCGGGAAGTTGCGAGTAAATTTTTGCACCCAGCACCTGCAAGAATTCTCAAAGAATTACTTGAACAAGGGCTAATTACCGAATTACAAGCAAGTCTAGCCAGCAAAGTACCAATGGCTGATGATATTACCGTAGAAGCTGATTCTGGCGGTCATACAGATAATCGTCCTTTGGTTTGTTTACTCCCTTCAATTATTACTTTGCGGGATGAGATTCAAGCACAATATAATTACGAAAAACCCATTAGAGTGGGAGTAGCAGGAGGAATTGGGACACCAGAATCCGCCTTAGCTGCTTTTATGATGGGTGCTGCTTATGTAGTCACCGGTTCAATTAATCAATCCTGCATTGAATCGGGAGCTTGTGAATATACTAAAAAATTATTAGCACAAGCAGAAATGGCGGATATGATGATGGCTCCTGCTGCTGATATGTTTGAAATGGGAGTTAAATTACAAGTCTTAAAACGGGGAACAATGTTTCCCATGCGGGCGCAAAAGCTATATGATTTATACCGCAATTATGACTCAATTGAAGATATTCCTTTAGCGGAAAGAGAGAAGTTAGAAAAACAAATCTTCCGTAAAACTATCGCTGAAGTTTGGGAAGGAACAGCCGCTTATTTATCTCAGAAAAATCCTGAAAAATTAGGTAAAGCGGTTAATAATCCTAAATTAAAAATGGCTTTAATTTTCCGTTGGTATTTAGGCTTATCTTCCCGTTGGTCTAGCAGTGGTGAAAAAGGTCGAGAAGTCGATTACCAAATTTGGTGCGGTCCGGCTATGGGTGGTTTCAATGACTGGGTGCGTGGTTCTTATTTAGCAGAACCTCAAAATCGTCATGTTGTTGATGTTGCTCATCAAATCATTTTGGGAACAGCATTCTTATACCGGATTCAAAACCTGAAAATTCAAGGTTTGCAAATCCCTAATTTCTACAGTCATTATCGCCCACTTCGTTCTACTTTGGAGATGTAAAAATGAATTTAAAACCTACTTATACTGCTGAAGATATTCAAGCTTGCATGGTTTCTAATCTGGCTGAACTTCTAGGAACAACACCAGCAGAAATTGATGTGCAAGAACATTTAGAAAATTATGGTTTGGATTCAGCCCAAGCTATGATTATTATCAGTAAATTGGAGCAATTACTAGGTTTTAAACCATCTCCTGTTTTACTTTGGCATTATCCAACTATTGCCGCACTTTCTCAACGTTTATCTGAAGAAGTACCAGGAAAATCTCAGGTACAAGATGGAGTAAGTGGCACAGTTTCTACTGTTAATATTGCTCCTCCTTTCTTAGATTTAGGTGCGGAAGCTGTACTTGACCCCACTATTCAACCAGTTGGTGTTTTATCTGCATCTATCAGCAACCCTAAAAACGTCTTTTTAACTGGGGGGACAGGTTATTTAGGTGCTTTTATAATTAAGGAACTCCTAGCAGAAACACAAGCAACTATCTATTGTTTAGTGCGTGCTGCTGATGTTACTGAAGGTAAGAGCAAATTAGAAAAAAATCTCCAACAGTATGCAATTTGGGATGATAAATATAGTTCTCGACTTATTCCTATTGTTGGTGATTTAGCACAGCCACTTTTGGGTATTGGTGCAGAACAATTTCAACATCTAGCTGCTAATATTGATGTCATCTATCATAGTGCTGCTTTGCTGAATTATGTTTATCCTTATTCAGCATTAAAAGCAGCTAATGTTTTAGGAACTCAAGAAGTTTTACGTTTAGCTTGTCAAACCAAAGTTAAACCTTTACATTATGTTTCTAGTGTCGCTGTTTTTGAATCAACTGCTTATGCTGGTAAAGTTGTCAAAGAACAGGATGATTTTCATGATTGGCAAGGTATTTTCCTTGGTTATTCTCAAACTAAATGGGTAGCAGAAAAGTTAGTTAAAATTGCCAGTGACAGAGGATTACCTGTTACTATTTACAGACCACCTTTGATTTCTGGAGATAGCAAAACTGGGATTTGTAATACCCATGATTTCATCAATTTGATGATTAAAGGCTGTCTACAAATGGGATATTTTCCTGATGTAGATTATATGTTGGATATGTCTCCTGTAGACTATGTGAGCAAAGCTGTTGTTTATCTATCTCGTCAGGAAAAATCAATTGGCAAAGCTTTCCATTTACAACATCCTCAACCAGCTTCTTTAAAGTCTTTAGTGGAATGGATACGCACTTTTGGCTTTGCACTGGAGATGATTCCCTACGAACAATGGCAATCAGAGTTAATCAATAATGTCAATTCTCAAGAGAATCCTTTATACACTCTGCGACCATTTTTATTAGAGCGTTGGTCTGATGAACAAATCACTATTCCTGACTTGTATTTGCAAGCGAGAAGACCAATCATTAGCTGTGCAGAAACTTTAGAAGCTTTGCAAGGAAGTTCCATAGTTTGTCCTCCCATTGATTCGCAATTATTGATAACTTACACCTCCTATTTAATGCAGACTGGTTTCCTCAGTCTTGCCTAACTATAGTGATGTCGATGCGGGTAAAGAGTGGTTGATTTAAACTAATAAGTAAGTGGTAAGAATATTAATTTATTTCTTGCCAACTTATTTTTTCTTGCTTCATAACTCTGGACTCAGAAACATTCAATTGATATTACTTCTGGTGAATTTCACCAAATTTTTGACATGAAACTAAAAGCACAAGAACAGTCTGAAAAAACTGCTCTTATTACTGGTTCTGCTAGTGGAATTGGCTACCAATTAGCCTACATATTTGCTTCTGAGAATTATAATCTTGTCTTGGTAGATAGGAATGAATTTAAACTTCTAGAAGTTGCTGATAATTTGAAAGAAAAATTCCATATTCTTGTTAAGACTATTGTCAAAGATTTATCTATATCCACATCTCCTGAAGAGATTTTTACAGAATTGCAAGAAACTGGTATTCACGTTGATATACTTGTAAATAATGCCGGATTTGGTACTTATGGTTTATTTAATGAAACTAGTCTGAAAAGTGAACTGGAAATGTTGCAGGTAAACTTGGTTTGTCTGACCCATTTAACTAAATTATTTCTCAAGGATATGGTCAAGCGAGGTAAGGGAAAAATACTCAATGTTGCTTCCGCTGCGGCTTTTCAGCCAGGTCCTTTAATGGCAGTTTATTTTGCAACCAAAGCTTATGTTTTATCCTTTTCTGAAGCTATTGCTAATGAGTTAGAAGGTACAGGTGTGACGGTAACAGTTCTTTGTCCAGGTTCAACAGTTTCTGAGTTTCATGAACGTACAGGAATGGCAGATTCTAAACTAGTAAAGGGTCAAAAAATGATGGATGCTGAAACTGTAGCCCTCATTGGCTATGATGCTTTAATGCGAGGAAAAACAATTGTTATTCCCGGACTTTTAAATAAAATTTTTGCGAAAAGTGTCAGATTTTTCCCTAGAAATTTGGTGACAAAGGTTGTGAGAAGTATGCAAGAAAATAAATAACAATTTAGGAGTTTTTAGCAGTTTATTAAAATTAATTAGTGCCAAATTAACGGTAGAGCTTCCCGAATTTGCTTGCTGATTTTTTGTATTTCTTGATACTGAATAAAATTAAAGAGAATAAAAAAAGCAGCAGAAAGCTTAATTGCTTGAGATTATTCAGTATCCAGTATTTTTACAATCACCTCACTCTAATTACTTCTATAGACTTTTAACAGGGAAAAACCGGATTTTTATGTCAATCTTAATATATTCCCTTTTTATCCTTCATTAAATATTTAAAAAATTTATATGAAAATTTACTATCATAGTGCTGACCGGGCATATATCTGGATGAATTAATTATGGAATAGCTACTTAAAGATACGTTCTATCAAGTAGTTATATCATCCTGGCAAGAATAAGTATTGGTAATTGAAGAGATAAAAGTTGAGTATAAATTGTCTCCTAATTTTTGCCGTCATTATCTTTCAGATATATTGTTTTGATAGTAGAGGATTTTTATAGTGGCTACAACTGGTATTAATCGTCAACAACTGGTTAACACCTCTAAAAAAAGCGTATTTGATATTAGAACAATATCTACAATTCTGTTTTATCGCCGCTTTTTAATTTTAGGGGTTTCCTGTGCAGTGATTTCAGTTACAAGTCTTTTAGCTGTAATCACAAAACCCATGTACCAGAGTTCTATGCAAATCATGATTAGTGATGATTTGGAACAAGAATCTGACTCAAATAATATCCCAACTGATGCGAAAAATACATTAAATACCTCTAATATTTCATCTGTCAAATATACCAGCCAGATGCAATTAATGATGAGTTCTAAGCTAGTCCAAAAAGCTGTTGATTTACTAGTTGCTGATTATCCCAATCTCACTATAGAAGATATCAAGGGTAAAGTTAAAACTGGCAAGCCAGGATATTTACAAATAAAACCAGCAGCAGAAATAGCAGAATCTAATCAGATTTATAATCAAGTATTTGTAGTTTCTTTTAAAGATCCCAATCCAGCAAAAACTCAAAGAGTATTACAAGCTCTTCAGAAAGTTTATCAAGATTACAATATTGAACAAAAAAATCAACGTGTTAATCAAGGTTTAGCTTTTGTTAATAATCGATTACCCAAGTTGCAAAAAGAGTCACTAGCGGCTGAACAAAGATTAGCTATTTTTCGCAAGAAGCATAATTTAATTGATCCGCAATTACAAAGTAAAATCTTGTTAGAATCTCTTACTGATATTCAAAAACAACGACAAACTCACCGTTCCCAGCTTGAAGATATACAGATTCGCTACAATAGTTTGCAGGAAAAATTAGTATCTTCAAAGCAAAATGCAAAATTGGCTGATATTTTGAGTCGTTCCCAGAGCTATGAAGCTTTAGTAAATGAAATTAGAAACACAGAAATTAATTTGGCTCAGGAGCGTTTGCGTTACACTGATAATTCTCCAATCATCGTCAGACTCAAGGAAAAACGCCAAATTCAAACAGAATTATTGCAACAGGAATTGAAAAATTCAGCAATTAATAATAATAGCAAAATAGAAAATTCATCAGGAGTTGATACCCAGTTAGCTAATGATTTAAAACAATTAGATAGACAAAGACTTTCACTCATTTCTAAGGACAATAAATTAGCTAAATCTGAACAAGTAATCCGCTCACAGCTAAATACATATCCCAGCCTGATAGCAGAGTATAACCGCTTATTGTCAGATGTAAGAGTCCAACGTCAAACACTTGAACAACTGGTACAATTACAACAGTCATTGGGAATGAAAATTGCTCAGGGAGGATTTGATTGGCAAGTTTTGGAAGAACCAGATTTGGGGATTTATATCGCTAACAAGAAATGGTTATTGATTATTGGTGGCGTAGTAATTGGACCAATTTTAGGGATAATTTTAGCCTTGATTTGGGAAATGTTTAATCAGGCTATTTTTTCGCCTTTGGATTTACAGAAGCTGACGAATATTCGGTTATTAGGATCTGTGCCAAAATTAGGTAAACCTAGTTTTAAAACCAGGCTGAAAAAAATATTAAGGTATAAACGGGAAAAACCTTCATCTGCAATCACCGCAAAGAAACCTAAATTATCCAGCCATGAAACCCTGGATATGATTTACCACAATCTGCAAATCTTTAAGAACTCCTTGCCTTTTAAATCCTTAACCTTGACTTCCGCACTACCAGGAGAAGGAAAAACAACATTAGCTTTAGGGTTGGGAGCTAGTGCAGCTAATATGCACCAACGGGTATTAGTAATTGATGCTAATTTGCGATCGCCCCAATTACACAATATTCTGCAAATCTCCAATGATTGGGGTTTGTCTCTGTTATTGCTGGATGACATCAAAACTCAATTTCATAATTATATTCAACCTATTCACCCATCAATTGATGTTTTAACTGCTGGTCCAAAAGCAGATAATATAGTCAATCTACTGAGTTCAGGAAGGCTGAAAGAATTAATTGAGTCTTTTGAAAAAATCTATGACCTAGTAATAATAGATGCTTCTTCTGTTTTAGATAGTGTTGATGCCAGAATAATCGCCTCTGTTTCTAATGGTGTGATCATCGTTGGACGCATCGGCCAGTTAACCCCACACGAACTCATGCAAACAACAGAAATCTTGAGTCAGTTGAATTTAATTGGTATTGTTGCCAATGAAGTCAATAATTCAGGGAACAGGGAACAGGTGACAGGTGACAGGTGACAGTGAAAAAACTGATAATCAGTAGAAGTGGCAACTTCCTCACAAGGAAAAATATCTTTTAAACTTGTAGAGGCTTGTGATTCAAAAATCAGTATGAACATCCAACTTTATTTAGGCGCTTTATTTTCCCAGATTCAAGGACGACATTGGTGGATAGGTATCCTCTTATGGTTTGTTTTAGTTGCTCCTGCTCAAGCATCTGTAATTCTGCGCGTAGCAATTGAAAGGGGAGTAAATCAGGTCAAAGTTGGTGCTTCCACGACAGCAATAGTTAAAGATAGTGCTGGCCGTACCCTTGGACAACTACCAGGAATGAGTGCTTATGCTGCTCAAGCAGTTCCTGGAGGTGTTGCTTTGGATAAATGGCAATCAGGGTTATTTTGGATTGAACCCACAGGTAAGGGATTTGTCTATATAGGCGATCGCTGGTTTCGCGGTAGAACTCTAGTTATCCCCACCGAAAAAGGCTTAACCGCAGTCAACTGGGTAGATTTAGAAGAATATCTCTACAGCGTTCTGGGAGGAGAAATGAACTCTAGCTGGCCGCAAGAAGCCTTAAAAGCCCAAGCGATCGCTGCCCGCACCTATGCCCTCTACGAGCGCGAAAAACAGCGTAACAACCCCGTTTATGACTTAGGAGATACCCCCGACCGTTGGCAAATTTACAAAGGTGTTAGCAGCGAATCTCGTAACACCTACGCCGCAGTAGATAGCACAGCCAGTCAAGTCCTCACCTACGACAACCGCATTATTCTCTCAGTTTTTCATGCCTGTTCTGGTGGACACACCGAAAACGTAGAAGACGTTTGGGGAAATGCCCTCCCTTATTTACGCGCTGTCCAAGACTTTGATCAAAACATCAAAGAATGCAACTGGGTAAGAACTTTCTCCCCAGGGGAAATTAGCGGCAGAATTTCCGGTATAGGCAACATCAAAGATATCATGATCGAATCTCTGTCACCTTTCCGCAGCGTTAAAAGCCTCAGAATTGTTGGTGATCAAGGTACTAAACTCCTCAAAGGTGAAGCAGTCCGTACCGCACTCAAGCTCAGAAGTACCCGTTTCACCCTCAATAAAGACGCAAATGGTAACTTTGTCCTCCAAGGATTAGGCTTTGGACATGGTTTAGGTATGAGCCAATGGGGAGCATATAATTTAGCTCAACGCGGTGCAAACCACCTACAAATTTTAGGACATTATTACAAAGGTGTAGCCTTAACTCCTATTCAAGCTAAGTAGACTGGGGATTGGGGAGATGGGGAGATGGGGAGAAAATTCTTTCCCAATCACCAATCACCAATCACCAATCATCTATCTTCATCTAACCGATTTTGCCTTTTCACCTGCTCAAATTCCTGTTCTAGTAAATCAGTATCACTGGAATAAATTAAATCTTCTTTACCAATGACTGTTTCTGTTGCAAACTGACTAGCAAAAGCCATCTTTTCCTGTAAAGAATCATCAGCATTTGTTAACAGTCTAGCTCTTTGCAAACGCTCATCATTACGATTAACAATTTTACCATTACGCCATTGAATCCAAAAATACCGCGCTAAAGGTATTCCTAAAAAACCAATCCCATAAGCTAACAATAACCAATAAATTCCCTGGACAAAACCAACTAATCCCCCTATTTGGGCTGCAACTGTACCACTTTTCAATAAACTGCCTAATACCAAAGCCCCCACTAAATTCACTGCACCCAAACCCGCACTGAGCATAATTTGTCCTGAACTAGCTGCACTAAACCGCCAGGTAATTTCATCTAAATATGGCTCTATTGGTTGACGGATTTTTTTACTAGCTTGTACTTGTAATTCGGGGAAATAATAAACAATTTGCCCTTCAGGACTTACCTGGGGTTTGCCATTAAATTTCACCAACACAGGCAAGATATAATCTTCATATTCTTGCTGATATTTCTCACCCAAATTATCCAAATAAGGTGCAATTTGTTCAGCTACAACTGCTCCCTGATTATTCCTAATCACACTTCCAATTTCTTGCCAGCGTCTTTCTTCTAAATTGGCATTAGGATTTCCATCACCAAACAAAAACGAAAATACAGCTTCCAAGAAATTGAACTCACTATTTTCTCTTCTTTCTCTTCTTCTTTCCTGACTACCATAATCGGGGCTAAAATACCAGAATAAATCTGGGAAAAAGAAAAAATTGAAACCACTCGAACGGCTGCTTCTATTATCTCCATCTCTGTCTGAATTAGCAGCAGTAATAATAATGATAATGGTGATAGTAATCAGCGCAATAGAAGCAACTAACAAAACACCAAAGGAAATGCGAATTAAATAAAACAACACTCCCCAAATCTTTTTCCACCATTCTTGCAACCGCAACTGCAAGTATTTGTTACGTAAGATTGTTCTAAAATTTTGCGGAAATTGATAAACAATATCACCAGATTCTGCTACCTGTAAATGTCCACCAGCATCAGAAGCTAAAGCTAATAATCCTTGATTTGCTTCACCTACATTCAAACCAGCCTGACTAGCCACATCACCAACAGTAACACGGTAGCCCAATTGTTCCACAGATCGCATAATAGCGGGATTGGGAGTCATTGCTCTCCTCTCCTGTTGTATTTTACAGTTCTTTTCTTTAGTATAAATAATTATTTCACTTGTCATTGGTAATTATAAACAGCAAGAAAATTACAAATTCTAAATTTTCAATTTAGATCCCCAAGCTTTCAAAGAATTCAGGGATCTTATGGCATTTAAATGTTAAAATTAATTACCTGCTAGGTAAACCAGCAAATTTTACCCCACTATGGTTCAATATACTCTCGCTCAAAGCCCAGAAATTATTCTCACTGTTCCTGGTAAAGATTCGGCTAAAGCCCGTGATAAAGCCATGGATCAGTTGATGGAATTGATGGAAGCTGATCAACTACCTACAGAATTGGAAGAAGGATTTGGTCCTCAACAATTAATTGAAGTCAAAGAACCAACTACTGATAATACTAGCGGTGAGGATGCCATTACTCAAGCCGTCCAAATTCTTAGCAATTTAGCTACCCTAAAGTTGAAAGTTCAAGAAACCCGGGTTGAGGCTTTGGAAATTCGTAAAGCAGTTGATGTACTTTTTTCCGATAATTCTGTAACTGAGGAAGAAATTACTCGTCTCAAGGAAGGTTTTAAGGTTCTCAAAACTTTTGCTCAAGCTAATATCCGTTATCAAGAAGCAAAAATAAAAGCAGAACAAGCTAGACAAGTTTTAGATCAAGCTCTCAAATCACCAGAAAAATAACAGAAAAAAATTCAACTCTGAAAACACAGGCAGATGTGAAAAACCAAAAAGGGTAGATTAAAAAATCTACCCTTAATAATGCTGGGGCGCTAGGATTCGAACCTAGGGATGGCGGGACCAAAACCCGCTGCCTTACCACTTGGCTACGCCCCAATGACTCAGCTTTAACTAATATAGCAGTAACCATATAGGTTCTGTCAAGTGCTTTTCAGAAAAAATTTAATAATTCAATATAGATAGATCCCCGACTTCTCCAAGAAGTCGTGGATCTGAGGGGATCTGAGGGGATATGGCACAAAAAAAGGAAGGCTTCTATTCCTTCCCTGGGCTTGTTGTTTTGATGGTTGTTTTGGTTGTTTTCTGGCTTTTGCTGCTCTTTGAGCTTGTTTCTCAGCATCTGTCTTTGTTTCTTCAGTTGTCTCTGTCTGGCTGAACCGCCCCGGCCTTTGTCGTTTCTCCCTTCTTTGCGGGGGGATTCCCATCTTTTTAAGCGCATAATGTTTTTTGGGTGACTAAATAAACAGCACTTGTCTTATTATACTACACAATTTTGAGTTTTTACAGAAGTCTGAGGCAATAATGGCGATCGCTATTTTGATAGGAGATTAAGATCCCCGACTTCTTGAGTTCATCTTCTCATTCATCAGATCAATTATCTCATAAGTCGGGTATATTTTACCACCAACTAACATCCTGTACATCCTTAAATCATGAAAATATATTTAATCTTTTAAAATCCAATTTGCTAGATTTTGTCTAATTCTTGTTAACCTTGCTTCAAAAATTTCACCAATTTTTCCTAAAAGTATCTGTTCGGAAACTACAGCTAGTCGTGAAACTCGAAACACACTTTCTGATTTTAAGCCTGTTTGCGAAAAATCAACATCTTGGGGTGAGATAATTTCATCTAATCCTGCTATTTCTTGTCCTGTTTTTGTGGAAATCATACAGGATAGCCAGTCATCATATACATTATTGGATAGGGGTTTGATGAGTAGTGCAGGGCGTAGTTTCCCCAGCGTCAGGTTAGTTTGCGGAAATCTGAAAAGAACTATTTGACCTGCTATTGCCATTTTTCTATCAAATCGGATTCTGTATATTCAGGAAGATGATCATTTTCTAAGTCTCTCATAGCTTGTTCTAAGGAAAACTCGTTCCATTCTTCATTTTCTTTGTTGGTCAAGATTGGGATTAAAAATTTTTTAATTGTCCATTTTTCTTCTTCTATCAGTTCTAAAATAGTTTCTTTAATCAGGGCTTTCAGTTGTTGGGTTTCCATTGCTCACCTTGGGTTGATCATTCTTTGATTTTACCTTGTTTTTCAGTTGTGTATCTGTGACTAGGAAATTGAGATCCCCGACTTCTTTAGTTAATCTTTTCATTGATAACTCAATTATCTCAGAATTCGGGTATCTTTGACCACCGACTAACATCCTGTACATCCTTTAATCCTGGTTATCCTGATTTTGAATTAATATTTTTCTAAATCTCTGTTTTGAAAATCTGTTCTAAATGATGAGTGTGATTTTCTGCTTCTTTGAGTAAATCATTCCAATCATCTGGAGGATTACCACTTTCTAGCATTTTCTGGAATACTCGATAAGCATCTGTTTTGCTTTGATATGCTCGCTTGGTGTTTTCGTCGTTTACCCAAGCATAAACAATGATTTTACCATGTTGATGATATCTAAAAAATAATCGGTATTGCTGAAAAAATTTAGCTCTAAACCAGTGTTTGTATTCATCTCCCAGGGTTGTACCTTGACGATAATCGTTTAATGTTGGATCTTGAGGAATGACATTAAATGCAAGTTTGAAAATAGCAGATAGACGTTTTGTGGGGTTTTTCTGTTTGTATTCTTGAGGAGATTTCTGACGTAAGTTTTCTACCTGTATGATCAGTTCTTCTAACTGTTCTAAAAACGAGGAATGAGCAAATATAGTCCATCCATTAATTATTAAAGTTTGATTTTCAGACAATTTTACTCATCCTCGTCTGATAGTGGTGCATCCAGATCAATATCTACATCAGCAACTAAGGATTGAATACGGTTTACTAATTCTGGTTTAATTGTTTGTAGGTGTTGAGGATTTTTTTGTATATCCTGTGCAATAAAGTTTAAAAATTCCCCCAATATCGGATCTTCTTCTTTTTGATCAGCGCGAGAAATAATTACTTTACCGTCGGGTTGAATCACATAGCGAATTTTATCACGTTTACCCAAGCCTAAAGCTTTACGCACGGGTTCGGGTATTGTGGTTTGATATCTGTCTGTTAGGGTGGACTCGGAGGATGGATTTGGTTTGACAACCATAACAATTTTGATGTTTGTTTTTTATTTTTAATGTAATGCAGGTGCATTGTGTTGTCAATGTTTGGGTTTTTGGGTTGGGTTAGATCCCCGACTTCTTTTATTAATCTTCTTATTTATCAGTTTAATTATCATAGAAGTCGGGGATCTTTGATCATGTTATTTTTTAGTAGGTTAACAGTAACATCCTGTACATCCTTTAATCCTGGTTATCCTGATTCTGACTTTTTCGGTTTTATGCACAAGTTTATGAAAGAAACGAACCACAGAGGCACAGAGGACACAGAGAGAAATTTCTGTTATTTTTTAGTAGGTTAACAGTAACATCCTGTACATCCTTTAATCCTGGTTATCCTGATTCTGACTTAATATTTTTCTGTAATCTTTAAATTTTATAGTCCACAAGTCTCAACGCGAGAAAAGACAATCTCAATCCCATCATACCCCCAAGAAAAACCGAACCAATCCCGTCATACCAATATGGGAGGTGATATACGGGTGCTGTAATCTTTTCTAGACTAGAATCTACAGGTCTGGACGCAAGAGAAGACATCCACAACTCCAACTTATCATCCCACCAACCCAACCTCCTACAAATTTATCTACCAACCCCAGTCCACCATTTTGTCCTAAAGTAATAATCAGATTTCCACCCAAGGGAAGATGTCCTATTGGTGCTGTTAACGAAAAGGTAAGATCACTGTAATCGAACCACGTTTCTCCTTTTTTCCATCCCACCTTTTCACCAAATTGATTCCACATTTGGTATTGGTAATCTCTTGTTCCGCCCAAATCCTGGTAAATCTTTTTCTGGACAGAAAAGCCAAATTTTCCTTTACTGTATTTTAGCCAAAATTGGTTAATAGTATGCAGGTCTTCATGGGGAAAATTATCAATATCTCCCACAGTCAAAAAGGGAAAATTTTCTAACATACTGAAGACTCCTAACTTTTCCTGTTTTCCTACCAGTAACATAACTCTCCCTGTTTCCTCATCGGCTTCTTTCCATTTACCCTCTGCTAATAATTTCTCTAGTTTTTGATACTGACTAGGTACAGTAACAGATGGTTGAGGAATTTTTACAGGTGGTTGAGATGGTTGAGATGGTGGTGTAGACACTTGAGATCGTCTAGTAACTGGAGGTGGTGGAGGTGGTACAGGTAAAACTTTAGATGGCGATCGCCTCTTATTTTGATCTACAAAATTTAACGCCTGAATTACTTCTTTCACAGATTGATAACGATGTTTAGCAATAGGACTTGCTAATTTTTCCAAAATCTTCCCTAACTCATTACTTACCACATTTCCATTTAAAAAATCTCTCCATACCCATTCCCCTTCCATTGGACTATATAAATCAAAAGGGCTAATTCCTGTTAATAAATGCAAACAAGTTACCCCTAAACTATATAAATCACTAATAAATAATGGTTTACCCATTGACTGTTCAGGGGCGCAATATTCAGCAGAACCAATAATTGTTCCTGTAGCTGTGCGTTGCTGTGGTTTAACTATTTTCGCCGCCCCAAAATCTACTAAAAATAACTTATTATCACTACTTAAAATAATATTTTCTGGTTTAATATCTCGGTGAATTACCTGTTTACCATGAACGAAATCCAATATTTGCAAAACTTCTATTAATAAACCTCTAATTTCCTGTTCAGAAAAAACACCATTATTATCTAACTCAGTTTGTAGAGTTGCACCTTTAACAAATTCCTGCACTAAATATTGACGATTATCAGATGTAAAATAAGCCATTAACTCAGGTATTTGCGGATGTTTACCCAACTCCTCTAAACGTTGTGCTTCCTGTGCAAATAACTGAGATGCTTTTTCAATACTATCCGTTCCCTGTGCTTGGGGTAAAAATTGTTTAATTACACAAAAAGGTTTTGATGGTTTATCCTCATCAATAGCTAAAAACGTCCTACCAAAACCACCCTGACCTAAAATTGATTGCGGTGCATATCTTTCACGCAAAAGTAACTTATTACCGCACTTCTGACAATATTGGGAATTATCAGGGTTAGGAAAAAGACAGTCAGGATTAAGACATTGACGCATAGACTCAAAACCAAGGCTTTGTTGCAATTTTACCTTAATTAATCAAGACTTACGCAATATTTCTGCTGAATTGAGAGATTCAGATCCCCGACTTCTCAGATAATTGAAGTGATAAATGAGAAGATTAACTCAAGAAGTCGGGGATCTTTGACCACCAACTAACATCCTGGAAATTCTTAAAATCGCTGACCTATACCAATATGCACCCGACTATCTCCTTGGTCATTAATGCCATAGTCAGCACGAATTAAGCCTAAAGGTGAATCAACGCGCACACCTGCACCATAGCCAAAACCGCTACCAGGCTTATTTCGCTCACCTGCTGGATCTCCGATCACGGTATCACCAGAACCTAAGTCAGTAGCAAAGTCAGCAAACAGCACACCTCCAGCAATGGGGAAGATGGGAAAGCGATATTCAGCAGAAGCTAATACATAACTGCGACCACTTGCTACCTTACCAGCATCATAACCACGCACTGAATTAGACCCACCTAAGTTAAAGGTTTCATAAGGTGGTAAATCACCCACTACAGTTCCAGCTTGCAGATTTAAGGCAAATACTTGGGGCTGTTTGCTGTTAAATAATTGCACGGGCATAAACTGGCTATAATTGCCTCGCAGCCGATTCATGGTAATCTGACCATGACCAACAGGTATAGATTGTTCGGTGCTGAAACTCAGGAGAGAACCTTGAGTGGTTTTGACTGGGTTATCCCGTTCGTCTTTGGTAGCTGTGAAGGATACGGTAGTTAGATCATCAATTCCTGTATCACTAAAAGATAATCGGTTGTTGTTAGCATCTCTTCGAGTAATATTACCTGAGCGATCGCGAATAGTAACACGAGTATAGTTAAGACCGACAGCAGCATCCCAACCATCAATTTCTTGCTGAACACTCACACTACCGCCAATTTTCCCTTCCCTTACTTTGTCATCATTGGCCAACTTAATGGTATCATCAAAGGTATCAGAAAGTTGTCGTCTACGGAAGGTCTTGATGTTGTAACCAAGGCGTTCAGGATTAGTTTCTCGATAAGGACTATTGAAGTTAGTATTAAACAGTACATCCTGTCTATTTACTTCTACATTTGCAGCTAAAGTATCATTCACACCGCCAACATTTTGATCTCGATAGCTTAATACTACGGATATCCCATCATCAGCATTGTAGCCACCACCTAAGTTAACTGAACGCGCTCCTACTTCTTGAAGTTCGTAAATCAAATCAACTTTCCTTGCATCTCCTTCAAAGACAACATTTACGGTTTGAAATAAACCTAACTTATATAAAGTTTGTACATCCTGTTGGGCTAAATTGTCCTGAAAGACTTTACCAGGCTGTAATTTGAGTTGCTGTCTTAGGAAATCATCTTTAGTACGTCCTTTGATGGGATTACCATTCTTATCAACCTTTTGTCCTTCTTCATTCACAAAGCGAAATTTGACATCACCTAGCAAACCTTCTGCTACATTAACTGTGAGGATGCCTTGGCGACTGGGTTGAATTGAGATTACCCTGGCTAGGGTATAACCATTTTCTTTATACCACTGGTTAATTTGTTGGACTATTTTCTCCAGTGCTGCGGGACTAATATCTTTACCGATCTGATTTTGAAAGTTTTCTAAGGCTACTTGATAGCTGAGAACTTTTGCACCAGATAGTTGTATTGCTTGTGCAACTATTGGCTTGACTTGATAGACAACATTTAAGCCAGTAGATGTACTACTACTATTAACATTGGCATCAGCAAATAAACCAGTATCTAAAATTGCGGCTACATCTTGTTGGAGTTGGTTTTGACTGGTTTCTCCCCCAGTTTGGGTTTTAATAACTTTGCGAATTATCTGCTCTAATTCTGGATTAGCGCCAATTATCTGGACTTTGGTGGCTATAACTACTAAATTATCATTTGTAGTCAAGTTTTTATTGTTGCTATTACTAAAATTATTCTGGACAACCACAGGCTGAGATACTGATGGAGAGCTAAATTCTACAGCATAAGTAGTTTCTGGGGAGGCTAAGGTTTCTAGCTGTGTTGTTTGAGTTTCCACATCAGGTACTATAACTACGTCTGTAGCTGTTGCGGTTTGATCCGCTGGATTTGTGGTTGGAGTCGGTGCAGCATGAGCTTGCTGGGTGACATTACTAGCCGCTAAAGTAGCTAAGGTCAAAATGGCCGCAGAAGAAACTCGCATAATTAAGAATTAATATTGATTAACTTGATCAACTGCTAGTTAGTCGCAGTCAATAAGAATGGTGTAGGGTAAATTGAATTGGATGGGAATCAGTACCTATGGATAAACAGACAGTTAATTATAATTTTTTGTTTCTGGTCAAAAAAGCCGTTACTAAGGAATAGATCCCCTGCTTATCAAGAAAGTAGGGGATCTGGGTATTGGTTGTTTTGGTAATTGATATTATTTATTATCAGATTTTTTGATCACAAATTGCAATACCTGGCAAATGTTCCTATCCAAAATCTAAAATCCAAAATCTAAAATTATATGAGTGATTTATCCCCATTACCTGTAGTTACCAACTCTTTAGACACTAGTCCTGGGTTACAGTTACTGGTTTTAAGCAATGGTCATGGAGAAGATATCATTGCTGTACGTATAATCAAGGAACTGCAATGTCTATGTTCGCCACCTAATATTTTTGCTTTACCGCTGGTTGGTGAAGGACGTGCTTACCAAAGATTTAATGTTCCTTGTATTGGTAAGGTTCAGGCTATGCCTTCTGGTGGTTTTATTTATATGGATAGCCGCCAACTGATGCGAGATGTGGGCGGTGGTTTGGTGCAACTAACTTGGCAACAAATTCAAGCTGTGCGGCGTTGGGTGAGTTCGCAAACAAAATTAGGTAATCAAAATGCTATTTTAGCTGTGGGGGATATTGTACCACTGTTGTTTGCAGCTATTAGTGGTGCAAATTATGCGTTTGTAGGGACGGCAAAATCTGAATATTATGTGCGGGATGAGTTGGGTTTATTACCTAGAAAGTCAAAGTCGGCACGTTGGGAAAATTTTTCTGGTTCGATTTACCATCCTTGGGAAAGGTGGTTGATGAGTGGTCGTTGTCGGGCGGTGTTTCCTAGAGATGCGCTGACAACGAAAATATTAAGAAAATGGCCAATTCCTGCTTTTGATTTGGGAAATCCGATGATGGATGGTTTAGAACCGACGTTGAAAATCCCTCGATTTTATAGTGCAGATGTTGAACAACAAGAAATTGCTCGTCCTTTGATTGTGACTCTGCTTCCTGGTTCTCGTGCAAATGAGGCTTACGCTAACTGGGAAATGATAATGATGGCTGTATCTGCGGTGATTGCTAGTTTTGGGGAGCGAGAGGTAATATTTTTAGGTGCGATCGCTTCCGGTTTAGATAATAATATTTTATCTCAAACTTTACAAATTATGGGTTGGCAAAACTGGGATCAATCTCCTATTCAACTTGCTGATGCTAATGCTTTGATCTTTAAACAAAGAAATGCTTATCTTCTTCTCACCCAACAAGCTTATAATGACTGTTTACATTTGGGAGATTTAGCGATCGCTATGGCTGGAACTGCAACGGAACAATTTATTGGTTTGGGGAAACCTGCGATCGCTATTCCTGGTAAAGGTCCTCAATATAACCCTGCTTTTGCAGAAGCCCAAAGTCGTCTTTTAGGATCATCTTTAATTTTAGTAGACCAACCAGTAAAAGTTCCCCAAGTAGTAGAATCCCTATTCAGAAATCCCGATTTTTTCCAGGAAATTGCCGAAAACGGAGTTAAGCGCATGGGTAGTCCCGGTGCGGCCAAACGGATTGCTGAATGTTTGCAAGAGCGGTTAATTTACAAGTGATCATAAAAATTACAGATTATCTCTGTCACCTGTCACCTATTATCCTACTAAGCCAGAACGCAAAGCCCTAACTGCTGCTTGGGTTCTGTCATCAGCGCAGAGTTTATTCAAAATGTTGCGAACATGAGTTTTGACTGTTCCCACTGTAATATACAGCTTCTCAGCAATTTGTCCGTTACTACAACCATCAACAATTAATTCTAAAATTTCTAGTTCCCGCTGAGTCAAGGGATAGGTTTCCAAAACTTGCTCATATTCTGTGGACAAAGCTTCAATTTTGACAGTTTTTGGTTTATCAGATGTGACAGTTTCTCCTGGTAAACCCAAGCGCATTTTCTTTAATACCACATTGGCGATCGCCGGATCAATCCAAGAGTTACCAGCATAAGTCGCTTGTATGGCTTCGGTTAATTTATTAATGCTTGTTTCTTTCATATAATAAGAATCTGCACCCGCAGCAAAAGCTGCTAAAACTGCATCTTCTGTGTGATCCATGGTCAAAATCAGGATTTTTGTGTTGGTTTGTCCAGTTTCTGCTTGGTAGCGTTTAAACTTGCGTGTGAGTTCAATTCCATCCATATCGGGTAAACCAATATCAACTACAGCCACATCTGGCTTAGTAGTTTCTAACAGTTTGAGACCTTGAGTGGCATTTGCAGCTTCACCAATCACTCTTAAGCCGCCGTGTGATTGCAATGCAGCCCTTAATCCCATCCGGGTTAAATCATGATCTTCAATTAAAATAATGCTAATATCACTCATTTTTACACCCAATTATATATCTTAATACTACTGTGAACTTAAAACACGAATGTAAGTTTGGGGTCTGATTTCTCCAAACCAAAGATAGATGATCTTAGGACTAGGCTGCATCCATCGATAGAAATAATTAACTTCACTTATTTCATTTCCGATAGAAGTAAAAATCTAGCTACGGATATATGCCTAATGTTTTTGAATGTGAAATATTGAGACGAATACAAAATTATACAATCTCCTTGTCATGGCTCCAATTTCGTTAAGCTCAGTTTTTCTGAATTTCAGCTTCTCACCAGGTTTAAAAAAAAGCTGTCAAAACTTCTTGATTCATATCTCGAAATTTATGTAATTAATAGAACCACGCTTTTTACAAATTACTTAAACTTGATCAATGCTTCCTTTCCCATCCTTGTCAATAATCATTGATGTCACATAAGGCCGCAATTAGTTTACTACATTCAAGTTTTCAAAGTTTTGGGCGAGTATAATTTACTACCATACAAGCCAAGTCTACCTGCGTGGACTAATGAAAAATCAAGGGTTTGAAACCCACGGAGGTGGGTTTTGCCTGTGTAGCAGGGACTTCTAGTCGCCAGAGTGTTATTTCCATCCTAGCACAAGAGGAGATTTCTGTGACATAAATTTATTAACCGCAGTACCAACTTGTAACTTCATCATTCATGATCGTGATTACTGCTAGACAGTTTCAGATCATTGAAAATAAGATATGCACTTCCAGCTTTTTCAGATTGAATGAGTAATTACTTACAAATCAATACTAAGTATTATTCAAGTGAGTAAACTGCTCAAGCTTATGGTACACAATGTTTGTATGCAACTCTCACTAATGGGTGAGGACGGTGAATCATCTACTCATTTACAATTGTGTTGAGATAGATAAAGTATTTGATTTTACTTTATATCGACTCTGCCTAATTTCCTACAGAATTATTTTCATCTGGATTATGGTCAATTGTTTCCGAATTATTTTTTATTAACCGTGAGCAATTTACCCTTGACTAGAGTTCTGATTAGCAGATTCAACACCATAAACAAATTTGGCATAAATTTGGCATAAACAACCAATACTTGCTTACATAACCCGTTAAAGACATAAAAATTCACAACTAGGATGAAGTGGAGGTAGGTAAATTAAATGTGACTAACATCAATTAGATATAGCGTAAAATAACTGAATTACTGCATATCTATATTTGAGAGACATAAAAATTATCAATTCTGTAGTTACATAGTTTGGAAATAGAAATCCTGGACATCAATCTCTATTGGACAGCGAAAATAAAAACTGATGAAAGAGACGCTGAAAATTTTGGTTGTAGATGATGATGAAGTAGATCGCATGGCAGTAAGTCTAGTTCTCAAAAATGCTGGTGTCTGTATGGAACTGAGTGAAGCCAGTGACCATAATCATGCTCTATCTGCTCTCGAAAATACTAACTTTGACTGCGTTTTTCTCGATTCTAGCCTACCAAATCAAGATAGCTTCACTCTAATTCATAAGCTACACTCTTTAAAAATTAGAGTTCCTTTAGTTATCCTCGCTGCACAAGAAGAGAAACAAATCGCTGTCGAGTTATTGCAAGCTGGCGCTACAGACTATCTGATTAAGTCTCAGCTAAACTCAGATATTTTAGCACACACTTTACGAAATGCGATTCGATTATATCGTGCTGAAATAAAAGCTGATTTGGCATATCAACAACTTAAAGAAAGTAGTGAAAAACTGATTCAGAAGAACCAAGAATTAGAGAAACAACGGCAACAAATTCAGTTACAAAATTTAAAATTGTTAGAAGCATCACAACTCAAGTCGCAATTTTTAGCAACCATATCTCATGAATTACGAACTCCGATGAATGCTATCATTGGTTTTTCTCAAATTCTCTTACGTCCCAAATTTGGTCAACTTAGTCATCAACAAGGGGATATGGTAGAGCGTATCCTCAATAATGGTAAGCATTTACTGATGCTGCTGAATGAAGTTCTGGATTTTTCCAAATTGGAGGCTGGTAAATTAGAGATAAAACCAGAAATATTTGACTTATCAAAGATAGTCAATAATACGGTAGCTGAAATACGTTCATTAGCTGAAGCGAAAAATTTATCTTTGCTAGTGGAAATAAATTTAGAAAATACTTTGGTATTTAATGATCCAGTAAGAATACGTCAGATTTTAATTAACCTGCTTTCCAACGCCGTTAAATTTACAGAATATGGAGGTATTAGGGTAGAAGTGGCAGAAATTTCTCAGAATCAATTAGCGATTACTATTCAAGACACAGGGATTGGCATTTCTCATCAAGATTTTAAACATATTTTTGAGGCATTTCAACAAGTAGATCAAGGTATTAGCCGTAAATATCCGGGAACTGGACTAGGTTTAGCAATTATCAATTCACTACTACAAATGATGGGAGGAAAAGTATTTTTAGAAAGTCAATTAGGGGTGGGTTCTGTATTTAAAATTGAATTACCACGTCAAATTACCACATCACCTCATAATGGAGATAATTATAGTAGTTTAAATTTAGGTAGTGACGATGGATTTTATTATTCTCATCAAAATCCACCTTATCTACCATTTGAATTCAACAAAGTTTCGCTAGGATATCCTCATCTTAGATTGTAAATTCCCAAGAGTAGATTAATTTAGATGAATTTTTCAGAATTTGGTAAAGTATAAATTATGCCTGTGATTAAAAGTGATAAGGTTGACCATATTCTCGCCGTTGATGATACAAGAGATAATCTAATTTTAGTGCAAACACTCTTAGAAAGTGAGGGCTATGAAATTGATTTAGTATCAGATGGAGCAAGTGCTTTACAAAAAGTGGCACAATCGCCGCCGGATTTGATTTTATTAGATGTGATGATGCCAGGGATGAATGGTTATGAAGTAACACGGAGAATTCGTCGTAATCCTGATCTCAGCTATATTCCCATTTTGTTAATTACAGCTTTTCATGAATCTAGTGTAGTAGAAGGATTAGATGCGGGTGCTGATGACTTTATTCGCAAACCATTTGATACCGATGAATTACTAGCTAGAGTGCGATCGCTATTGAGACTCAAGCACAGTATTGATGCCCAAGAAAAAATGACTCGTCAGCGAGAAGATTTTGTTTCTCGTTTAACTCATGATTTACGCACACCGTTAGTAGCCGCTGATCGAATGTTAGCCTTGTTTCAACAGGAAACTTTTTGCAAAATTTCTCCAGAAATGAAACAAGCCATTGCTGTGATGATTCGCAGTAACCAAAATTTAATGCAAATGGTTAATACCTTACTAGAAGTTTATCGCTTCGAGGCTGGTAAAAAAACCTTAAATTTGGAAAAATGCGACTTCAAAGAAATAGCCGCAGAAGTCATTAGCGAACTCACACCTCTGGCTATGGAGAAAAACGTGAATCTCAAATTAGACACTCATCAGTTAAATCAGCTAAGTAATGATGATGGAATTATCATCGGTGATAGACTAGAACTACGCCGAGTCTTGAATAACTTAGTGGGTAATGCCATCAAGTTTACAGATATCGGTAGTGTGGAAATTCGTATTTTTGAAACCTTAAATAACAAAACAGATAAAAATGAAATCTTCATAGAAGTTGCAGATACAGGTTATGGAATTGCACCTGAAGATCAAGGCACAATTTTCGAGCGATTTCGTCAAGGGAGAAACAAAAGATCAGGTAGTGGGTTAGGATTGCATCTATCACAACGAATTGTGGAAGCACACGGTGGAGAAATCGAAATTTTCTCAGAATTAGGTAAAGGTAGTATATTCAAAATCAGACTACCCAAAGAAACTTAATTTCGATTAGCTTTAACTTTTTTAACTTTGTTGACATACGTTAAACACCGAAGAATGTTCAAGTTTAATATTTAGTAGACGACAAATTATCACTTCTAAATCCTCAAGCATATAGGGTTTACTGATATAGTCATTAAAACCTGCGCTGAGAATACGTTCTTGCTGTTCCCTACCTGATAAAGCCGTAACTGCAACCACAGGAATATGGCGAGTGCGCGGTTCTTGCTTCAAATACTGTAATACCTCTAGACCGTTTAAACTAGGTAATAAAATATCCAGTAAAATTAAGTCTGGCTGATATTCCTTTGCTACCAATAGTGTGTTGTAACTGTCGTTTTGACAAATAAATTTACACCCTAGTAATTCCAGAGCATAACTCAGCAATAGTAGACTATCATCATGATCTTCTACTATCAAAATCAAAGGTTGCTGAGAGCTTTGCTTCTTTTCATCACTCATGAATGAATGTGTCAGATACATCTGTTCTCCAGAAGATTAAATTGGGCTTTATAGCGTTTCCCAGTCTAATGAAGTACACACCAATTTATTCACTGTTCCCTGTTCCCTGTTCCCTGTTCCCTAAAACGAAAAAACTTTGTACTTCACTAGCATGAGAACGGCCATATCATCTTTCTTATTAGTCAAGCCAGACGATAATCCCACAAGCCACAAGGAAGGGCTAACTCAGGATTGGCTCGTGTGTTACTGGCACTCAGTTGATTATCTTTACCTATACCAAATAGGATAGAAAAACTCAAGCTAAATATCTGAATATCTTTAGCCGACACTCTTTGATTATATGCAAAATTACAGAATATTTTCCTCATAAGTTTACAATAACTTTATATATAAAAATTATATAGTTAATTTACTTAAATTGTGACAATACTGAGTGAGTTTGTAAAGAAGTGAGATGATACTTGCTCAAACAGCACTATTTTAATCATAATACTTGACGTAGCTATAGTCATGTAATTTACGTGTTACAATGTATGATACACTTGGCTAAAGATTTAACAATAATCAAGTATCAAGCATTTTCTATTGCTGTAGAGAAGTTGCGTTAAAACTTGTCTACTGGCTGCTAAACAAGATTTGCTTCACTTGAAGAGACCACAAGACCGCACTGTATCCTTCTAACTCCTAATTCTTGACTCCTAATTTCTATGGATTTTGATTATTTCCGAAGTAACGATAATAATTCTGCGAACAACAATCGGCAAAACCTAATAGCTAGTGGTTGGCGACCATTTCAGCGGGATTTTGATTGGGGGCATTTCCAGCAAATAATATTTAATGATACTCAAGAGTTAACCCAAAAAAGTATTAATCTAGTCAGTTTTTATGCAGACGCGTTAGCCAGAAAAGATTTTGCTTGGTGGGCAAATATATTAAATTTAGCGTCTGACTATACTCGTGGTGAATTCCAAAAATTTTGGAACTTCATTACACCCGATGCCTTGACACCAGATTATCGTTACAAAGACGTTTTAAGTACAGAAACTCCTATTGTCCAATTTGTCAATCGTAACAGTATTCCTATTGATTACGTATTGAACTTATTGCAAGAAATTACTGTTTTGAGAGTTTTACGTTTATTGGAACGTCCTGATATTATTACCCAATATTACTCAGAGAGAGACTTCTATTTTCCAGTAGAAAAATTTGTTAACTGGGAACGTTTAGATGTCATCAATACTGTTTACGCCTACTGGTCTCAACACGATATTTGGTTACAAATTGATCCCTATGATCGAGGACGAAGACAATATACTTTAATGTCCAAAAATTTAGCGCCCTTAATTAATAAAGCCACTTATGATTTAGCAGTAATGTTAAGTGGATATCAAAGTCGTGTTGGTAAAGTTCATAATCAATTTCCTATTCGCACATTTCCCCAAGAAATTCAAGATTTTACTGACTCAGTTCAACAGACAATCCTCAATCAAAACCAATTAGCAGTTGTGGTACATGGAGAACCAGGTACAGGTAAAACAGCATGGACCCAATCAGTAGCCAAGGAAATTTTAGTCCCTTTAGGTTATGTAATTTTTATTTTGGATCATGATGCCATTACTAACTTTGTGCCACCAAGCTACTTAGAAAGAATTTGTATTATCATCAACGAAGCTGATAACTTAGCGCAAGATCGAGCTTCAGAAGTAGCACAATATAACAACAAAACTGAGCATATTTTAGCTTTGTTAGATGGAACTTTATACCAAAGTGTAATTGATGAATCTGGTGTGCAGATCAAACAGCGTTTAGTAGTATTGATGACTTGTAATACTACGGAAAGATTAGATCCAGCTATGTTACGTAAAGGTAGAGTGGATTTAATGTGTGAGTTTACACGGCGTTTTGTTTAAATAATCAAATTGGAGCATAACGGAAACAAACTGGAGCAACTGTCGTCTCATCTTTCAGTCTTCATGTTGTCAATAAAACCACATAGCTAGATATAGACAATCACAATCAAAGGAAATAAATCAGAATGTTGTTAAATCGTATTCCCCTGATCACAGTTGCGCTAATTACCTTGGGTAGTTCTATTGCTATCGCCCAATCTAACCCAACTCCTACCCCAACTCCTACCCCAACTCCTACCCCAACTCCTACCCCAACTTCCACAAATAAACCCCGTCCAAAGGTGGAGTATCCTGGGGGATTACCCAAAGATTTAAGTTTAACACCAAAGCAACTGGAGCAAATTAAAGAAATTCGCCGCAAAAACCCAGTTAGAGAGCGTATTCAAGCAAAAAGAGCAGAAATGCGTCAATTACAACAAGAATTTTTGACCCTTTTGGCGGGGAATGCCACTAAGGAGCAGGTAAATACTAAACACCGTCAAATCAATGCGCTCAGAGAGCAAATAGCCAATGCAGAGTATCAAGATGATCTGGAAATCAGAGAAATTTTAACTTTAAAGCAACGGCAGAAATGGGCTGAACATATCCAAAAACGTTGGCCAGCACCTGCAACTCCCCCAACACAACCGAGATAAGGTTTATGACTTTAGCAAATAGATATTGGGTGTTATCAATTTTGTTGTTATTAGGAAGCATTGCTCCCACTCATGCAGCCCCTACACCCGTAAATCCCAAGGTGCTGCATATAATTAATCGTTTGAGCTTTGGTCCTGCACCTGGAGACATTAAAAAAGTAGAGGCTATGGGGGTAGAAAGCTATATTAAACAGCAACTTTCCCCAGATTCCATTCCTGAGCCGGAAAGTTTGACTCGTCAGCTTTCGCAAATGAAAACTTTGCGGCTAAATCCGGTACAACTTTTGCAATATTCTACGAATATTCCTGCGGTTAAAAAACCAGATCAGCAAGAAAAAAAAGCTGCTATAAAGCCAGCTGCTTTAATATTTAATGAAACAATTCAAGCTAGATTATTAAGGGCGACCAAAAGTAACCGTCAACTCCAAGAAGTGATGGTGGACTTTTGGTATAACCATTTCAATGTGGATGCCGAAAAAAAACGTAATCGCATTTGGGTGGGTGCTTATGAACAAGAAGCAATTCGTCCTTATGCTTTGGGGCGTTTCCGGGATTTATTGGGAGCAACAGCACACCATCCGGCGATGCTAGTGTATTTAGATAACGCTAAAAATAGAGTTTCTCATAGTCCAGGTGTAAATGGGAAAGTTGCAGGTTTAAATGAAAATTATGCCCGTGAGTTGATGGAACTACACACCTTGGGAGTAGATGGTGGCTATACTCAACAGGATGTGATTGCCTTAGCACGAATTTTGAGTGGTTGGGGCGTGGTTAATAATAAAAGTCAAAATAATAATGGTTCTGGATTTGTATTCAATTCCAAACATCATGATTTTAGTGACAAAGTTTTTTTAGGACAGAAAATTAAAGGCAGTGGTAAAGCTGAGGGAGAAGAAGCTTTAGATATTTTGGCTCGCAGTCCGGCTACTGCTCGTCATATTAGTTATAAGTTAGCGCAGTATTTTGTCACTGATAACCCTCCAGAAACTTTGGTGAAAAAACTGCAACAGCGATATCTTGCCACTGATGGTAATATTCGTGAGGTGCTTAATACTCTATTTCAAAGTTCTGAATTTTGGGATCAGAAAAACTTTAATAGTAAGTTTAAAACACCCTATCAATATGCAATTTCAGTAGTTAGAGCTACAGATATAGAACTGAAGAATACCAGACCAATGATACAATTTTTCAATCAGTTGGCTATGCCTCTTTATGGGTGTCCAACTCCAGACGGTTACAAAAATACCAAAGAAGCTTGGTTAAATCCTGATGCTATGACTAGGCGGCTGAGTTTTGCTACAGCGATCGCTAATGGTAGTTTAAGGATATCCAGCATACCCCCACAACAAACACTAGCCCAAGAGAAGCCACCGAAACCTAGAAAAACTATTCCTCCTGTTGGCAAAGGTAATTTAACGACATTGAAACCAACACGACAAATGAAACCAAGAAAAGCCAATCAGTCCACACCCATAGACTATCAACAACTGATGAATACATTGGGTAATGCTTTTTCTCCTCAAACCCAAAAAGCGATCGCATCAAGTCCACCAAAAATTCGCAGCAGCTTAATCTTAGGTAGTCCAGAATTTATGCAGCGTTAAGCTGGTAATTCCTCATTAGGGAATAGGGAATAGATTTGACACTCCCCGACCTAAAGGTGCGGGGATTCTTGGTTCAACGAGTCCACTTAGATTAGATCCCTTGCGGTGTCTAACCAAGAGGTGGTTCTCTCCTCAAGCGTTACTTTCCCCCTGACCGGAGGTAGTTGCATTACTGCAAATTTTGTTTGAGTTGAAATTCTGTGTCGCCTAGTACCTGTAAATCTTTTACCTACTTCCAGGTGATACTAGAACTACGAAGTAGAACCCCATAGATTTAGTTGCCAAGGTACAGATTGCCGTTAGGCAGTTAGGTTTTTATACAGGTTGATTACCGTTCCTGTTAAAAACAATATACCATGACTGCCCCACGCATGGGCAATCCGTTCGCCTATATCCACTGTTCCTTAGCACGGCAAAATATCTCCGCCATGCTCCGATACTTTGCCGAGCGTGGTTTTGGCTCACTCGATCTTCTTATAAATTTATTCTCCCCCAATCCCCAATCCCCAATCCCCAGTTCCCTACTTTATGAAAAGACGTGATTTTCTCATCCAAGCCGGACTCTTTTCTACTTCACTGATTACCACTATTGGTAGTCATGCTTGGGTTGCTCATTCAGCTACTGCTAAAAGTAATCCAAAACGCTTAATTGTCATCTTTCTCAGAGGAGGAGTAGACGGTTTAAGCCTCGTCGTTCCCTATTCAGAAACAGCCTACTACCAAGCTAGACCAAAAATTGCCATTCCCCAACCAGGTAAACAAGGCGGAGTGATAGATTTAGATGGACGTTTTGGATTAAATCCCGCACTATCTCCATTAACGCCTTTTTGGCAAAAAGGTAATTTAGCATTTGTTCATGCTTGCGGTTCACCAGATCCTACACGCTCCCATTTTGATGCTCAAAAATATATGGAAAGTGGAACTCCTGGTAATAAAGGGACTAGAGATGGTTGGATGAATCGTTTACTAGGTGTGATAGCTAAAAAAACGCCTGTCCAAGCAGTGACTGTGGGACAAAACACACCTTGGATTTTGTATGGACAAATGCCCATCGCCAATTTACCATCAGGGGGAAAACCTAACCAACGACTGTTAATAGATCGCCCTCAAGTAGCAACAGCATTTGATCAATTGTACAGCGGAAAAGATAGCCTCAGTCAAAGCTATCGTCAAGGCAGAATGGCACGTGCAGCTATCATGAACGACTTGGATCAGGAAATGAAAATGGCCAATAATGGAGCGCCTTTACCTAATGGTTTTGCCAAGGATGCCAGTAGATTAGCACAATTAATGGTTAAAGATTCCCGAATTGAACTAGGTTTTATGGCTGTAGGTGGTTGGGATACTCATGCTAACCAAGGTAGTAGTCAGGGATTATTAGCTAATAATTTGGGCAAATTAGGAAAAGGTTTAGCAGTTTTGGTAGAAGGTTTAGGGAATGTTTATCAAAACACCACCATTGTTGTTATGTCTGAATTTGGCCGCACAGTGCAACAAAATAATAATGCTGGTACAGATCACGGACATGGTAACGTTGTTTGGGTTTTGGGTGGTAAAGTCCGGGGTGGAAAAGTTTATGGAGAATGGCCTGGTTTATCGCCATCTCAACTTTATCAAAAACGAGATTTAGATATCTCTACAGATTTTCGAGATGTGATTTCTAACCTATTGCAAAATCATCTCAATTTAAATACCAGCCAACTCAATCAAATCTTACCAAATTACAAACCTACTCAAAAAATAGCATTACTTTAACAGTTAACAGTTTTCAGCTTCTTCAGCATTCACTGATTTAAGAACAAGTGGAAATTAGCGTAAATCAAAGATTTTTGGTACAATGATTTACATAAATTAATCTTCATTGTCCCCATTGGGCAAATATCTGAGCAAAAACCCCTATGAAGACAGTTCTTAAATCAGAACAACAGCAAATCACTAGATTATTTTCTCACCTAGAATTTGATGGCAATCAATTAAATCATCAACCGGGTAGCGTCTTAGGAAGCACAGCTTTGATTGCTGGAACTACCATTGGGGCTGGTATTCTTGCTTTACCCGCAGTCACCTTACCATCTGGTATTTTACCATCGACAACAGTAATAATTGCAGTTTGGTTATACACTTTATTTTCAGGTTTATTAATTGCCGAAGTAACCTTAAATGTCATGGGTGCAGAAGGCATTTCCAGCATAGGTTTTTTGGCAATTGTAGAAAAAACCTTGGGTAAAGTGGGAGCAAGAATTGCTGGTGCTACATATTTATTTATGCACTATGCCCTGTTAGTGGCATACATCAACAAAGGTGGAGATATTTTAGGTTCGGCATTCACTAAAATTGCCGGATTAGACAATATATTAATCTTACCTAACTGGGTAGGAACAACAACGTTTACACTCTTATTTGGTGGAATTCTGTACTTAGGAAAAGAAAGATTTATTCAGAAATTAAATAGCGCTTTTGTCGCAATTGTGATTATTTCTTTTTTCGGTTTATTATTATTAGGATCTGGGCAAATAAAAAGCGATCAATTATTATTTCAAAATTGGGATGCTGTTGGTAGTGCAGTTTCAGTTATCTGTGTAGCTCTTTTTTATCATAATGTTGTTCCTGTAGTGGTGACACAACTAGAAGGAGATATTCCCAAAATTCGGCAATCAATTATTATTGGTTCGGCAATTCCCCTCATTATGTTCTTAGCTTGGAATGCGGTGATTTTAGGTAGTGTTAGTCCAGATATGCTCAAGAATAATTTAAAAGTTGGTGGTGTTTTTGATCCATTACAAGTTTTACGAGCAGGTGCATCTGGAGAATTATTAGGATTAGTATTAACTGTTTTTTCCGAGTTTGCAATTATCACATCATTTATCGGTTTTGTTTATGGTTTAGTGGCTTTTTTTCAAGATATTTCTCAAATTACCAAAGCTGAATTTTCTCGCTTACCTCTTTTTTCCTTAGTGCTGTTTCCACCCATGAGTTTAGGAACAATAAACCCCACAATCTTTTTTACTGCTCTAGACTATACAGGAATATTCAGTATTTCGGTTTTAGGAGGAATTATCCCCGCAATTATGAGTTGGAGACAACGGGAACAACAAAAATTAGTCAATGGTATTTATCAATCACTAATACCTGGTGGTAAAATCACATTAACTGTGATGATTGCCATTGCATTATCCCTGATAATAAAACAAATTCTCTCCATTTAATTTCAATTTAAATATATGAATCCACAATCTCCCTTGCAGTTGAAAAAAGGAGCAATTCTACGTTTAAGCCTGTTATTTTTGGCAATGATTGGGTTTGTTTTGTGGTTGAATCAGTCTGGTTCACTGGAAAATGCCCAACTTTTAGAAACTCTTTACCGTCAGGGAAATTATATTGAGGCAGTGTTATGGGGTTTATTTGCTTTGGGGTTTATAGTATATAGCTATAAACAAGATTCTCACATTGCTAAACGTAAAAATCAAATTACAGCATTGATTTTTCTGTTGTTTGGCTTATCTGATATTGTCGAAGTTCAAACTGGAGCATGGTGGAAACCTTGGTGGTTGTTTCTCTGGAAAGCAAGTTCTGTTTTAGGGTTTATAGTTTGCTTTTGGGATTATTTGAAAATCCATCGTTCAAAAAATTATTAAATTACTTAGTTAAATACCTCCTTTGACAGACTTAATCATTAGATAAAATGACTAATCTTAATCTATTGATAGGAATTTTCATGAATTAGACTATGAACATTATTGCTTGGATAATTTTGGGTCTGATTGCAGGAGCGATCGCTAAAGCTATTTATCCTGGTCGTCAGGGTGGTGGAATTTTAGCAACTATGGTATTAGGTATGATTGGGGCTTTCTTGGGTGGAACTTTAGTAACTTTATTAGAAACAGGAACATTACAATTTACATCTGCAACTCTGAGTATTCCCGGTATAATTGTGGCTATCGTTGGCGCAATAATCGCCATTTTTCTGTGGGGATTATTTACTGGACGTACCAGTTATTAAGTGGGACAAAATCATCTTTATTCAGTTATAAATAAAAGGTAATGAGTTTTACCCCATTACCTTTTATTAATTATGGAAATCCCAGCAAAACTTAAACGCTAATTTTTACCTTTGACCATACACCATTTTCATCTTCATCAAATTGTTGATGAACAGTATCCCAAGCAGATTGTTCAGCATTAAATTCGTCGCTATTTTCATTGAGTACGGCGTTATATCGCTTCATGAACAACTGCTGTGCTTCTGGAGAAAGATGAGCGCGAACTTCAGGGGATAAATCTTCTGGCTTGTTACATCGACCAGGACAAGGGTGATCTAGTGCTTTCTCAATGATGTTAATTTCTTCACCACCAGCACTTTCTAATAATAATTGAAATTCACCTGTGCGATCGCTTGTTACTTCTACCATTAATAAAAACTCTCCAGCTTGTAACCGAGTTTGGTAAACCGCTGCTTTGTCCTCTGGCATTCCCATAGCAGTAAAAACTGATACTAAACCAGCACCAGCACTACCAGCGATCGCCCCACTCGCAGCCCCCAGCAACACAGCCCCAATTGGACCAGCGGCTACAATTGGTCCGACAAAGGGAATAAACAACACACCTACACCCGTAAGTAAACTGAGGAAAGAACCAAACAAAGAACCAAAAACAGCCCCTGTTCTCAAACCTCCTAAAATTACATCCCGTTTACTAATAAACCCAGAAATTCGCGTTTCTGACTGGAAATTTCGACCCATCACCGAAATATGATCCTTCGGTACATCTCTATCTAATAAACGATGAATTACATCATCAACTTGTTTTTGTTCTTTAAATATTGCCGAAATTGTTCGTTCTGCTTGATATTTTTCTGTCACTTATAGACTCCTTTCACTTATTATTGACAATTCTCAATTACACACCCACTAGAGTTCTAGTTTCTGTTGGTTTCTGTCTATCTGGTTCTAATGCTTTTCCCTCAATAAATGAGCGCAACATCCAAGCCGTTTCTTCATGTTTTTGCATCAAATCAGTTAAAAAATCAGCAGAAACCTGATCATGAAACTCTTCACTACAACGATCTACATGACTTCTTAAATTACGAATAATCTGCTCATGATCTTCCACTAATTGAGTGACCATCCCCGTTGCTGTGGGAATTTCGCCACTATGTTCTTTGAGAGTAGCAAGACTCAGAAACCCTTCCATTGTGCCAGTTGGATAACCACCCAATGTCCGAATTCTTTCTGCTAACTCATCAATATTTTCACTCAGTTCTTCATACTGTTCATCCCACAGTTCATGCAAGGTACGAAACTGTGGACCGACAACATCCCAATGATATTTTTTGGTTTTTACTACAAGTACATAAGAATCTGCTAAATTTTGATTTAACAAATTCATCACACCGGAACGCTGTTCTTCTGTCAACCCAATGTTAATTCTAGTCATAATGATTACTGTCAATTAATTATCACTAATTTACGTATAAGTTATCAAAATAACGACATAATCCACATCAGTCAAATGGAGTATTAGTATCCATTTTATTGTATGTATTTAGATATAACTCTTTTGATTGTTTCCTGTAAACAAAATAGGGTCAATTTACTGCATTATTGACCCTTGACAAGGCGATAAGATCCCCGACTTCTTTGATTTATTATGTCCACAAATTATAAATTCTTGTCAGAAGTCGGGGATCTGGGTACTATAGCTAAATACTTGCATTCTATTTACTTATTGCTGCCTGTAACCTTCTCCAGAAAGCCTTCTACTTCCTCTTCTACTGAAGTTGCATTTTGTGAATTTTCGGGACGCTTCATCTTTTCAATATCAGCATCTCCCTGAACTTCGTTAAGTCCTCTCTTGGTTTTTTCTTGAGTATAACTCGCGTGAGACGAAATTTAGCTTATGCAAGGTCATCATCAAGCGATCGCCTACATACGTATATCAATTAAATGCAGTAGGCGTAAAGCGCAATGTTAAACCCCTACCCCAAATCGAGATTTTCTGTTAATACTGTAAAAATGCAAATTCCCATCCTGTGAAATATCTCATATAACTTTATGTCCCAAAATTCTAATTCCACAAACAACTACAACCAAACAATAAAAATAATTGCTGTCACCACCATAGCATTATCTCTAACCGCTTGTAACAACACCCAAAATACACCCCAATTAAAAACCAACAGCGAAGCTTTAGGAGTTTCTATTCCTGAAAATCAAACTAATACGAAATCACAACCAACAGCTAAAATCAAAAACTTAAATTTTACCGTCCCAGCTAAATTTCAAGGAAAGACAGTTTATCAAGTTAAACCTAAAAACAACGAAAAAGTTATTGCTTTAACTATTGATGATGGACCCTGGCCAAAAACCACGGTAGAAATGTTAGATATCCTCCAACAAAATGATGTCAAAGCCACATTCTTTTGGGTAGGAAGTTCCTTAAAAAATCATCCCGAAATAGCTAAAAGAGTTGTAGCCGAAGGTCATGCTATTGGTAATCATACATGGAATCATTTATATAAACGCATGGATGCAGCCACAGCTAAAAGTGAAATTGAAAAAACAAATGAATTAATCTATAAAACAACAGGAGTTAAAACATCTATTTTCCGTCCCCCCGGAGGCTATTTAAACAACGGATTAGCTACTTATGCTAAAAGTCAAAAAAACTCTGTTGTCATGTGGTCAGTGACCTCAGCAGACACCGATCCGCGTGCCAAATATCAAGTATTTGTTAAAAATATTCTCAGAGATGCAAAACCAGGTGCAATTGTTTTAATGCACGATGGTGGCGGCAATCGTGAAAGAACTGTTAAAGCTTTACCAGAAATTATCAATGGACTGAAACAACAAGGTTATAAATTTGTTACCATTCCTGAATTATTAGAAATGGAGAAATAGAAAAATAAAACAGGCAGAAGTATTCAATCTCTTCTGCCTTCTGCCTTCTTTACTCATTCACAAAAGACGCACAAACTTGAGCCTCTAGCCACAGTTTTTGTAAAAAAAACTCTGTGCGATAGCTCATTGTCGTCACGAACACACCAACTTTATTCTCAGAACTATCTGATAACCAAGAACCGCGCAGGATAACTTCCAAATCCTCAGCATCGCATATAGATAGGGCGATGATTTCACTATCATTTCGTTGCACCTCAGCCTTCAGCCTTTCTACTCCCGGTAAATCAACCGGTAACAAAAAGGAAGCCGTGCTAGGTTCAAAATGTAGCGGTTGACCAACCCGCATCGACAAAATCACTCTTTGCGTCACCCATTCTTCTAGTGACAGAGTCAGACACTCTAAATAAAAGCTCCCTTCAGTGTAAGTTAATTTCAACATTTCTTTCTTATGCTCTCCTGTGATTCCAGGTTGGCTTGCATATCTATCCAAAACTTTTCTGCAAAAGCAACAGTCTGACTCCTGAACAACAGTGATCAGTTCACTGTTTACTAGTTACTGATTTAAAAAACCCCCGCTTCGTCTAAATCGGAAGCAGGGGTTAGAAATTGACCTGATATTTTTCTGGTCTTATTGCAGTACAACATTTCTTTTGTACCTCCCGCTGCTTGTCTCTATTTGTGGTTTACTATTCAGCACATTCAAGCAAACATATCTAAAATCATTATTACCCTCTGCTCTCTCTCTGCCATACCGACTGCTCATGCCAATAAATAAATAATCCACTTCCATAGCAGCAAATTTCCAACTGGCTTGCCAAATGGTGGGATGGGAGGAAGTAGAGGTGGGGTAAATGGAGTTCACAAAAAAATTTCACCTATTGAACATTACTGTAAACATACTACACTTGTATTACTATCTTGTCTATACTTCTAAGGAGAAAAATCATGCCTACTATCACCCGCACCGCAACCACCGATATGGAAGTTACCAGCATCCGTTTGGAACGCGAACTGAAAGATAAACTCAAAGAGATAGCGGGTAATCAAGGATATCAAGCCCTCATTCGGGATATCCTCTGGAATTATGTCCAGCAAAAATCAGGTGAATGGAAACCCCGATTTTCTCATGCCGATATTCGAGCCAGTATAGCAGCTACAGCCCAGCAAGATGAACGCTGTGTCCTCACAGGTAAATTAATTCAAGCTCGACAGCCTATGTTATTGGGACTAACGAGGAATGGCGACATGGTTCCTCTGTGTGTTGAAAGTTTGGCTTTCTAGACTCACTTGACGATGCAGCCTCTTGGCAATAATGAGGCTGCATTCCCACAAAATTTAGATTTATTTTGTTAAGTTTAATGTCGATTAATTTGAGTTCAGTAAGTCCCATAATATTTATTACCAACTAAATAAGTATTAACGCGTATGCTATTTATGATATTTTTTATTTAATTCCAGAGAAATTACGGTTTATGAAAAGTCATAGACAAGATATCCTAAATTAATGATAATACAGCTACTCAAGATCGAAATATTGAAAATCGCGTCAATCAGATATTGAGTTAAATTTAGTTGATAAATAAAAGCGATCAATTTATTCATAAAGAGATAAGAGAAATTGATAAAAATTAGGGGCAAATCACTTAATATTTATTATGGTATACAAAAATAAAGCAATAAAAAATTATCAGAAAATTTGGTGCAAAGGTAAAAGAATAGATAATCATCCACAAAGGTAAAAATAATGAAAAAACGTTTATTATCATTGCCACAATACACAGATGATTTAGAGCAACTACAACCATACCGAGCCAAGCTGATGCAGCAACAGGAAGAAACGTCCCAGGCGTTGGTGCAGAAGATAAATCAGATCATTACCAATAGTCAGACGACATCCTCAATGTTGCAAGAAATTGCTCACTTATTAGGAGTAGCATTCAAAGTAGATTGCTGTTGTCTAGTTACAACCACAACTGATGAATCTAGTCAAGTATCTACTGCTAACTGGTGTCATGAACAAGCTTTGGAAATGTCACAATCTGACCAAATATTATCAAAACAAGATTTGTCAGTGAGTTTACCCGTTGTCAGATGCGCTACTGAACCATTGACGATTGAAGATGTTTCCACGATTCAAGAAACTCTAGCAATTGGATGTCAATCTTTGCCCATACCGATGAAATCGGTTCTAGCAATTACCACGCGATTTAGTGGTAAAAATAACGGTGTAATTAGCCTGATCAAATCCCAGCCCTATGACTGGAGTGAATCAGAAAAACAATTACTTAAATCAGTAGAATCATCTTGTGCGATCGCAATGGCACAAGTAGCCCAAACACAGACTCTCACTAATCAAAATCAGAATCTGTACAAAGCTAACCAGCATCAAACTTTAATCAAGCAATTAACTATATTAAGTCTTAGTAACTTGGAGTTAAATCAAATGCTCCAGTTAGTGATTTCATCAACTGCCGAATCTTTAGAAGTAGATCGAGGATTACTGATTTTATTAAAATATACAGATCCTATGTTTAGGAATCGCCAAAAAAAGCAAATTCCTAAAGCTAAAGCTACGGTAGTCGGGAAATGGAACAAAACTCAAAGCACTTCTGATCATACTTTAGACAAATTAGAACAATCTTTTTGGTTGTCAGAATGTGGTTTATGCCAACGTATATTTGTAGAATCGGGGAAACCGATCATGATGGATAATTTGACAGAGCAAAAAGAGAATTGGCAACCAAATCCATTGTTTGCAATTGAAGAGTTTCCTTCCACATTATTAATGCCCTTAGAAAATCAAGGCAAAGTTTTAGGATTTGTAGTTTTACAACAACAAGTTGCTCGCGGTTGGCAACCAGCAGAATTAAATCTTGTGGAAATGGTATGCGCTCAATTAAGTAATGCCATAATTCAATCACAAACACTGCGGCAAGTACAAAATTTAGTAGATGAAAGAACAGAGCAACTCAAGCGGAGTTTGGAAGTACAGGCAAAATTGTACGAAAGAACAAAGCAGTATGTTCAGCAGTTACAAGAACTCAATGAACTTAAAGATGAATTTGTCAGCAATATAAGCGATCGCTTACGGTATCCTCTCACAAATATGCGGATGTCAATCCGTAATTTACGTTTACCAGGAATTACAGCAGAACGGCAAACTCGATATCTAGATATTTTAGAATCAGAATGTACCAAAGAAATTAACTTAATTAATGACCTGCTCACACTCCAAAAACTAGAATCTCACCAGGAAGCACCACAATTTGAAACTATAGACTTAAATACTAAACTTAATGACTTGGCAGCTACTTTAGAACAGCCACTCACAGAGCAAGGATTATCCATAACTGTAGATTTACCTAAAAAGCCGTTAAAACTGCAAACCGAAATCGAGAGTTTTGATCGCATTTTGCAAGAATTGTTAAACAATGTCAGTAAATATTCGGAGCGTGATACTATTGTTCATTTACAGGCGACTCACAGAGTCGAACAAGAACATGATAGCGAAGCGGTTCGTGGGAATCAAATTATTATTAAAGTGATTAATACAGGACGTGGCATCTCGCAAGAAGAAGCGGCTTATATCTTTGACAAGTTCCGTCGTGGTAAAGGACGTTGGACTCCAGGTACTGGCTTGGGCTTGGCTTTAGTCAAATCTCTAGTAGAGCATTTACATGGGGTGATTGCTGTTGAGAGCATCCCCATCGAGAACTCTCCTTTAAGCAAAATTTGTTTTACCCTCACACTACCTCAGTTTTCCGTAGCAAATAACCCAAATTCTCAAAAGTGACTACAGAACACAACACAACGGGACTCGATTTCCCTTCCCCCATGAGTGACAATAGTCTAGAAACCAATTTGGATATTGATTCAGTAACCATCCAAGTTGAAAAGTTGTCAGAGAGACAGCGACAAATCACTGCTAAAGTTCACATTCCCCATTCTGTCGAAAAAGTCTGGAAGATTCTCACAGACTATGAAGCCTTACCTCAATTTATTCCCAACTTAGCGAAGAGTTGTCTGTTAGACCATCCCCATGGAGGTATCCGTCTAGAACAAATAGGCTCTCAGCGGTTGCTCAATTTCAAATTTTGTGCGCGTGTAGTCCTAGATTTAGAAGAAATCTTCCCCAAACTCATCAGCTTTGAGATGGTAGAAGGAGATTTTAAAAGTTTTTCTGGTAGCTGGGGCTTAGAACCTTATTCCCTTGGTGTAGATGAAGGAACAATTCTCTGCTACACAATTCAAGTTTGGCCTAAGCTGACAATGCCTATAGGAATTATTGAAACCCGCTTCAGCAAAGACCTACAACTAAACCTGCTCGCAATTCGCCAACGAGCCAGGGATTTAATCAATCTGTAAGCTGTGCTTTAGCAAAACACAATGATTGAATTTAGTTTTCAGGTAGCAAAGAAAAAACAAAGTATTTTTCCTTTCTACCTGTTTATTTATTTTTTAAAATACCCCCAAGGGAATTCGAATCCCTGTTACCTCCGTGAAAGGGAGGTGTCCTAGGCCTCTAGACGATGGGGGCATCGGAGTTCAGACTTTTAATAATCTACCGGATTTTTTAGAGGATGTCAACACCTTTTGCTAAAAAATTTTTTACGGCATCTAAAATTCGGTAGATTAAATCAAAAAGTTCTCGAAGAAAGGAAGATGGAGGCTGGAAAAATGCTGGTCTGACACCCTCCACCCCACATACTTCTCAAGTCCTATTGTGCTGTTCCGAAAGTATTCGGTCACCAAATAGCTAAAAAAGGTGTACTATAAGCAACTAAGCATAAAAAAATCTCTTATTTTCTTAAGGATGGGGATGCTGTTGTACGTTAGTATTTATGGTTCTTTACAAAGGATTTTGAAATCAATCGCTCAAAATCTACAACATGGAAGCATCTTTTCAAATTACCCTCCAGATGGTGTTCACAGTCCTGGCAGGCATCAGCGCCCAAGTGATGGCTGCTTATCTCAGACTGCCTAGCATCGTCTTATTACTCCTTTTAGGTATCCTATTGGGTGCAGATGGCATTGGACTATTACAACCCCATCTGCTAGGCACAGGACTAGAAGTAATTGTCTCTCTAGCCACAGCAATTATTTTGTTTGAAGGCGGACTGAAATTGGATTTGCGGGAGATGGGCAGAGTTTCAGTCAGCTTGCAATTGCTTGTTACCCTGGGAACTTTAATAACGCTGCTAGGTGGTAGCATGGCAGCGCACTGGTTGGGAGAATTTCCCTGGAATATAGCTTTTCTTTATGCTTCCATCGTCGTTGTCACTGGACCAACAGTAGTTGGACCCCTGCTCAAACAAATTAACGTAGATCGACAAGTAGCAACGCTATTAGAAGGCGAAGGGGTTTTAATCGACCCAGTGGGAGCTATCCTGGCCTACGTTGTCCTAGATACGATTTTGAATGGTGATACTGACCCCATCAAAGCGATTATGGGTTTAACCTTGCGTTTGGGTGTGGGAGCGATGATTGGGGGTATTGGCGGTTATCTGATGAGTTGGATTTTCAAACGCGCTAATTTTCTCTCTTTTGAACTGAAAAACTTGGTGGTGTTGGCTGTGCTGTGGGGTTTATTTACCCTAGCGCAAACTATCCGCAGCGAGTCAGGAATTATGACTACAGTCGTTGCAGGTGCAGTATTTGCTAACTCATCAGTTCCTGAAGAACGCCTGTTAAAAAGCTTTAAAAACCAGCTGACAATTCTCAGCGTTTCTGTATTGTTTATTCTCCTAGCTGCTGACTTATCTATTGCCAGTGTGTTGGCCTTGGGTTGGGGTAGTTTATTTACGGTTTTGGTGTTGATGTTTGTGGTTCGCCCAATTAACATTCTGTTTTGTACTTGGAACAGTAATCTGAATTGGCGACAGAAACTATTTTTAAGTTGGGTAGCGCCGAGAGGAATAGTTTCCGCCTCTGTGGCTTCTTTATTTGCTATTTCTCTGACACAGCGTGGCGTTAATGGTGGTGATGCCATTAAGGCTTTGGTGTTCCTGACAATTATTATGACTGTGTTTTGTCAGGGTTTAACAGCGGGTTGGCTGGTGAAGTGGTTACGAATCACTTCTAAAGATGCTACTGGGGCAGTGATTGTGGGTTGTAATCCGTTGAGTTTATTGATTGCCCGCTTTTTTCAAGAACGGGGAGAAAGCGTGGTGATGATTGACACTGACTCCCAATATTTTGCTCAAGCTGAAGCTCAAAATATGCGCGTAATTGCTAGTAGTGCGCTGGATGCAGAAGTTTTGGAAGAGGCAGGAATTGCTTCTTTGGGTACTTTTTTGGCAATGACGAATAATGGCGAGGTGAATTTTGTGTTAGCACAACGGGCAGCAGAGGAATTTAACCCACCTCGCGTTTTGGCAGTATTTCCTCGTAATTCTCAAACTTCTACCTCAACTAATACTAGAGTTAATCAAGCTTTTGTCTCTGACTTACCAATTAAAACCTGGAATGAATACTTAAATGATGGCCGGGTGAAGTTGGGGACAACAACTTTGAATGAGGCAGAATTTGCTAGTCAACAAGAGCATATACAGGAAAAAGTTCGGACTGGTGTGTTAGTACCGCTATTGATAGATAGGGAGGAACGCCTACAGGTAATGTCAGTTAATCAAGACTGGGAAGTAGGCGATCGCATTATCTACCTATTGTACGATTCCAGACCAAATCTGTTAAAACGCTTATCTGGTGCAAGTCAATCTACCGCTTTAGCTTTAGAAACTTTACCAGAAGTGGAAGAAGTACCTATTGCTAAATTGTCTCAGCTTTCTGCTACTGAAGCATCTGGTAACTGAAAGTCAATATTTTCTGGAGACATTTCTTTTTCTTGCCATAGTAAAGCTGATAGATGTATCACTTGCCAACATCAGTTCCAGTAACGGCAGTACAAGCAATTACATTATCCGCTCAATCAATAGGGGCGGACTACCTATTCGGGAACAAGCTTACGCCATTTGAGGCTTGTCAATAAGTGATTTACCCCTACTAGCCCCAGATTATTGACTTAAATATTCCTGTTTATAAATGCCAGGAGAAGAAATTATTATTGGTTAGAGAAGCCCATCTCTAAAAATGGCAATATAATTTAAAGAATAAAATCTCTAGTAAAGCATGGCAGAAATGGCTCTATCTAATCAATAGACTAAAAAAGTAAGTCCTAGAGTTATACAGCCAGCCTTCTGCCTAATTGGACTAGTCAACTGCAACTGAGCCGAGTGAACGATAACAGCTATGTCTTATGTCTCCCTACTGAAAAATATACCAGAAATATTAAGCCAACCCACTGGGATAGCCGCTATAGCCTCTCTTGGTATCCACGGTGCTATTGCCTTGATTGTGCCATTAATGCCTGTTGATTCCAGCAACTCCGCAAAAGCTGATTCTGCAACAGCGGTAGGATTAATGGAATTAAGTCCGGTTGATCAAAATCGCTTGCCACAAACTGCGGATACATCCCAGGTTGCTTTACAACCACCCCAACTGCCACTACAACCACAAATTCCGCTGGTGAACTTTGGTAGTGACACAACAATCATCCCTCCGATAGAACCACCGTTACAGGCTACTTTACCTAGCCAGGGTGTATTGCCACCCATCCCTACATCATCGGCAAATTATAATCTTTCTTACTTACCTAGAAGGCAACCTATCCAGAAATTTGCTAGAAACGATTTCAGAACTCAAGTTTCTAATTTCCGCATCAGAAATAGATTTTCTCCTTCACAGTCTCCTTTTGTTGATGATATAGATGCCAAAATTCAAGAAACGCAACCACTGAATATCAACAGGTTGCCACAGGTTCAGGCAGATAATAAATTACCTAGTGAACCACTAATTAACCCATCTCCCGATGCTATTGATATTGGCTCTACCAAAGCACCACAGGAAGTTACTGAAGCACAAAAAATCAAGTTTGGAGATAATCCAATTGGAATCGCTGCTGAAACATCTCTAAAAGATAAGGGCCAATTCATATCAGCAGCCCCCAGATTTATACCAGCACCAGAAAATTCAGCACAACAACAAGCGGAAGTTCCCAGTTTCAGCCAGTCTGACTCTCAAGGGAAGAAACGGGAACAGTTGCTGTCCAGGCTTGACTCTTATAACACTCTCAGAAAAGCAATTCGGGAAGAATATCCCAATGTCAAGGAACAAGCAGTCATCCGGGAAACTATCTCTACAAATAAACGAGATATGGAAGGTACTGTTTTGGGTCGATTAGTTGTAGACCCTGATGGTAAAGTCCTAGATATTAAATTCCAGGATAGGTCAGTAGCCCCTGAACTGCAATCCCAAACCAGAGAATTTTTCAGCGCCAATACACCTAAGAGTGAAAAACGGATTAGCTCTTATCCTTTCCAACTCAGCTTTAAAAATAATCCCGATATTCAGATTCCTGAAAAAATTCAAGAGCTAAAACCTGTTCAAAAACTAGATGCTCAAAAAGCGGTTGAACCAGAAAAAGGCAAAAATCAGCCGAATAATCAAGCTGTGATTATTCCCAATTCTTCTGTGATACCTGTAGTCAATGACGATAAGCCTAGTATCTCTACTGAATCTGCCCAAAAGTTAATCGAACAATTACGTCAAATCAAGGAAAAAAGACAAAACTCAAATCCAGAAAATTGAAGAAAAATTCACTTTCTTCAGAATACAGCAGTCATAATCAATTGATTCTTGATTTGTGACTGCTGAATTTCAACAATTAGCCTCTACCAACCTGTTTCCGCTTTCTGGAACAAATAAGCGGCTACTTCTAGAATTTCTTGTTCGCTTAATTTGTTCTTGAAGGCTGGCATAGCACTTTTGCCGTTCTGAATTTGATTAATCATAGCTTTAATAGGGTCAGTATCATAATTTTCTAAATATTTTGATAGTGCTGACTTTTGTAAAGTTTTATTTTCAACGAGGATATTAGCGCCTCCTATATGACAAGCAGCGCAGTTTTTACTAAAAATTACGCTACCCGTCGATATTTCTACTGCTAAGGCTGGGTCAATAAATTTAAAGTTAAACAACAGAGCGATCGCTAACAATAGAATTAATAAAATTATTCTCAAGAGATTTTCCTCGCAACAAGCACATCTCCGATTTTGGATTTTAGATTTTGGATTGATTCCACCTCATAAATCCAGAGGCCTGTACCATCAAAGGATTATGGGTGATGAATACAATACCATTATGGCTACGCCACGCAAGCTATCACAAAGAATTGGTATCAGGCAAATAGTATCTTCAGTTATTTGCATAACTTGGTATAGTATAATACGGATTTTGGGCAAAATTTATAAAAATTAGCGGTAACTAGCTGATCCCTATCTTTTTGCCAAGGGATTAAACTCGTTACCGCACCTGATCAGTAGTTTGCACTACCTAATTGAACAAGAAAAATTATCTGCTGTCAAAGTAACAAGATTTTTAGCCTTCAACAGTGATTTTACCAGCCATACCAGCACCACGGTGGGGAGTGCAGTAGAAAAGGTAATCACCAGATGGCGCATCTGCGGGAAAAGTTGTTGTCACTTTCTGTCCAGGATTCAACAGTAATTTAGTGTGAGAAAAAGATTCAGCTAAAGCTTTATCCTTTGCAGGGTTTTTAGTAGCATCAAACACAACATTATGGGGAGCAAGTTTGTTGTTAAGCCATTCAATTGTATCACCAGGCTTAATTGTCAATGCTTTAGGTTGAAATTGCAACAGTCCTTTGTCACTACCCAATTTAACGGTGTAAGTTTCAGCAGATGCGGTGGGAGTAAAAATAGCAAAGCTGCTAACAACTAAAAGTACAGTCAATACTGCTAGAGTCAAGCGTCTCCAACTTGCTGCAATTAATTTCATGGCTCTCTCCTGAGATATAGTTTTATTTTTCTGTTTTCATTTTAAATACATTTAGCACCAAATACGACAATCTGTCATAGATGAATTTTTTATAAAATTGCTTCTCTTGTTAGAAAATACGGTTGGAAAAATATTTTTGGATAAACTTTATACACCAGGAGTCAGGAGTGAAAGCAGCTTGATGTTAGAGTTGCAAAGTTTGACTAAAACATGAAGTTCCGAGTCCTGTTGCCAAAGAACAAACTTAAGTATAAGCAACCAAAGATGATAGTTCTGCTTAAATGTACTCAGGTATCAGGACAGGGAACTGAACTTTTGCCACAGCAAGGGCAATCTTGCCCTTACTTCATGCCGTCAGGAGACTAACTAGTTGGTGTTTAGTAATAAATCTTACCACCACCCCAGCGAGTACCAACAACTTTGGGTTGAATGAGAATATGACCTGCGATCGCTGTCAAGTCATCATCTGTCAGGTTTCTCATTTCCGTAAATATATCCGCACTCTTGATGCTGGGATGTATTTCAGAAATCTCTGTTTCACCGTCGTAAGTTGTGGGATTTTTCATGTAGTCTACTAACCCTTCAATGTTGTCACGCTTGGGTGTAGCGCCTGCCAAAGCTTCTGGTTCTAGTCCCACGTTTTGGTTAGTTTTGGTTACACCCCCAGCATGACATTGAGAGCAGGTGTCATTAAATAATCTTTTACCTTTTGCAAGTTGTGGCACGCTAATGACAACTGTATCACCTTTGTCATTCAATTTGACAGTTCTGGTAGCTTTATCCATTTCCACGGCTGTCGCACTACCGACGAATAACTGAAACGTCACCAGAACAGCAACAAGAACACCAATCAGTCTTCTAAACATATTTCCCCTTCAAATTTTTAATGCTCAACACAGCTAAGACACTAATAGTTCCAAAAAGCATAGATAAGTATAGATATTTATCTGGTGCTAAAAGTTTGCCGGATATAAAGCCGACGGGGAGAACTATAACACCCCTGTTCCTGTGGCTAAAAGCTATCAGGATTACTTTGGTAAAATATTCTCGCTATCATTAACATCAGCATGAATCAGTTTACCATTAGCTGCTCTTCACAGCTGCTGACCCTAATTTTGTCCCTAACTAGGAATTGAAATATTCGATTTTGTGATACAAATCTTTATCAAAAACTTTACAAATTGAAATGTTAACTTTTTCCACCTGTAAAAGTTACACCTTGAATAAAATAGCGGTTAAAAAAGGCGTAAATTCCCAAAGCGGGGAGAGTGAATATCATTGAAGCTGCCATGATGTAATTCCAATAGCTGATGTATTGGCCTTTAAAAGTATTTAAACCTAAAGGAAGGGTAAACATCTCCGGGTCAAATAATATCACCAGCGGAAGTATAAAATTATTCCAACTGCCCATAAAAACAAAAACCGCCTGTGCTGCTAGGGCTGGTTTGGCCAGGGGTAAAACAATATTTTGGAAAATCTCCCAGGTATTTAAACCATCTAATTGGGCTGCTTCTTCTAATTCTTGAGGAAAATTAACAAAAAACTGCCGCATCATAAAAATAAAAGTAGCATTAACCATACTAGGCACAATCATGCCTTGATAAGAATTGAGCCAACCCAACGCTTTTAAAATCAAAAATGTGGGAATTAGGGTAATTTGTGCGGGTACTGCCAGTACAGCTAAAATCAGAAAAAAACAAAAGCGTTTACCCACAAATCGCAGTCTAGCCAAGGCATAACCTGCCATTGAATTTAAAAGTAAATTCAAAAATGTAACGCTGACAGCTATGACTACACTGTTAAATAACCAACGAAAAAATAGGGGTTCTTGGAGAAAAATTTGCTTATAGTTATCGAGAGTAAAATTCTGAGGAATGAAATTTGGCGCACCATTAATAATTTCTGAAAGAGGTTTAAATGATGCAGAAAGCGCCCATAAAAACGGAATTAGGGTGATAATTGCATAAACTGTTAACAATAGATATAACAAGACTTTTAGCCAGGGCAATCGAGAAATTAGATTCACATTCTTTCACCTCCAAAAATGCGCCGTTGAATCAAAGTGATCGTAATGATAACTGCTGCCAGTAAAAATGCAATAGCCGCTGCATATCCTAATTGTAAATTTCTAAATACAGCTTGATAAATTAGCAATACCACGGTTAAAGTAGCGTTATTTGGTCCGCCAGTTCCACCAGAGAAAATGTAAGATTGGTCAAATAATTGAAAAGTGCCAATTATCCCCACTGTTACTATAAAAAAAGTCACAGGTTGCAATAAAGGAATAGTAATACTAATAAACTGATCCCAACCATTTGCTCCATCTAAATCTGCTGCTTCATAAAGTGTTTGGGGGATATCTTGTAAAGCTGCTAAATAAATCACCATATAAAAAGGTGCGGTTGACCAAATATTCATGATCATAATACCTTTTAATGCCACTTTGGGATCTCCTAACCAGTTATATTTAGGTAGTCCAAAAAAGGAGATAAAATCATTTAGTAATCCATCGGTATTATAAATCCACATAAAGATGAGTGTTAACACAGCCGACGATGTGACTGTTGGCAGAAAATAAAGAATCCGCCACCAGTTTTTTCCACGAATACCAGAGTTTAAAGTAACTGCGAGAATTAAAGCTAAAATAGTTTGACTGGGGACAACAATAGCCACATATTCTGCTGTATTTTTTAACGCAATTCCTAATTGTTCGTCTTCTACCAAACGGGTGAAATTTTGCCAACCAATGAATTCATATTCAATACCGCCTAAAAGTTGAACTTTGTGGAGAGAAAGAAAGACAGCGTAGAGGATGGGGAGAATAACAAAAGTACCTAAAATTAAGATTGTGGGCATCATGAACAGATACCCGGCTAGGTTTTCGGCAATTTTCCAGCGTTGGTTTCGGCGTTGTCTGTTGATGGGAAACACAACTAGACCTCGATAATTTTCTATATTCTAGAATGTTAAGGCTTTTTGATAGTTATAAACATCAGATTTATGCGTGACATTGTAGTAATGAAATTTATTGTAAATCTTCTATCCAACACAAATAACTAAACAGCTTATCTTTAGACAGTGCATTATAAAATCTTTCATCAGCCGTTACCATTTGACAATTTTTATTCACAGCTAAAGCTAGATATACACATTCAGAAACAGCCTGTTTAGGAATTAAACCCCCAGGATGAATTAAAAAAAATTATTGCAAACATCCAACTCGCACTGCTGTTGTTGCGGCTTCAGTACGGTTTTCTACCCCTAATTTATTGAGGATTTGTGTCACATGATGTCTAATAGTAGAAGGACTGATTTTCAACTTTTGAGCGATCGCTTCATTAGTTAATCCTACACTCAATAATGCTAACACTTCTTCCTGTCGTTTAGTCAATTTATAGACAGGTTGAGATAAAGATTGAGGTTGTTGAAATAATGCCACAAGAGCCTCTGATGCTACTTTACACAAACCAGCAGCAGCAGATCGTAGAGCATCCGCTAATTCATCAATTGACGCACCTTTGAGCAAATAACCAATCGCTCCAGCTTCCATAACTTCCTGTAATAAGTCTGTTTCTACAAAACTTGTTAACACTAAAACCTGAATTTTTGGGTATTTATTCTTAATAAATCTTGTTGTTTGAACTCCATTCATTTCCGGCATCATCAAATCCATCAATACCACATCTGGCTGTAACTCTGCACACAGATGTATTGCTTCTTTACCATTACGTGCTTCAGCTACTAATTCAATATCATCAAAGGCTAGTAAAGAAAATTTAATCCCACCTCTGAGGATTTCGTGATCATCAACAGTTATGACTCGAATAGGTTTGATTAATTGATCTTTTTCCATTTTGATGCCCTGAGTATTAAATTAAAAATATTTTTAAAATAATATCTTCTTTACTGTTAGTATTTCTAATATTTTTATTATTTTGTTATTATTTTGTTATTATTTTGTAATATTTAGCCAAGTTTAGGGGTTAAAATCACCGTTGCAAAACCTAATTCTAAATTCTGCATTCTAAATTCTAAATTCTTTTAATTACCCACTATTGATTAACCAAGTTAATATAATCTTTGTACCCTTTCCTAAGTAACTTTCTAAATGGAAAGTAGCACCAATAGACTCAGCCCGTTCTCTCATAATTGCTATGCCTAAATGACCCGATGGTATATCTTTCATATCAAATCCACAACCATTATCACTAATACATAATTTTATATACTCTGAATTGCTTTGAAGAACAACAGACACTTGCGTAGCTTGAGCGTGTTTAATAATATTATTTAGTGCTTCTTGCGTAACACGATAAAATACCAGTTTTACTTCTTCCGGTAAAGGCTGATCTCCCGTTACTGTGGTGATAATTTGGATTTTTGCCCGTCCTTTAACTGCTTTAGTTAACTGTTTTAGTAATTCACCTAATAATTTTTCTCTCAATCCGCTAGGACGCAATTCTACCAATAAACTCCGCATTTCTGCTAATGCCCCCTGTGTCAATTGGGCAAGTTCTTCTAATTTCTCCTGGGCTACTTCTGGATGACGTTGCCATACTCTGGGTACAGTTTCGGCAATTGTGGCCACAGAAAACAATGTCTGCGATACTGAATCATGTAAATCTCTCGCTAAACGATTTCGCTCCTCTTCTACTGCTATTTTACGCAGGCGATCGCTTTCTAATAATTGTTGGCGTAATTTGACTGCTTGAAACAACTCTTTAATTAGACGTAGACTCATAATCAAGACAAAGTACATAAACCCAAATTGAGCTAAATACACAGATTTGAACACCCCTAAATCTATGAGGCGATCATGTACACACATTCCTAGTAATATATATACACTAACAGTCAGATCAATTGCCGCCCGCCTTTCACTACGAAGATATTGACGATAACAGGCATAAAACATAAAAATAGCAAGAATAATTAAACTCAGAGATTGGAATCTAATGAAGGGATTAATTGTTGTTCCTTCTGGATAAGTAATTAACTCACCCCAAGGTAAAGAAAAATTTGATAGCTGACTGATATGGGAATAGGGAATACCAGCAGGAGAAATTAAGTTGATTAAAAAATAAAACAGGTAAAGGCTATTCAGTACGAAAATTAGACGCACTGGCTTAAAATTAGTATATATAGCTACAAACCATGTCAGACAAACCGCCAAGATAAATCCCGTACCAGATACCCATTTTCTGCCATAGATATAGTTTTCCATATTTGTAGCTTGATACATAGCTATCATACCCAGGATATAGCTACAGACTAACAAACTGCATAAACCAAAGCAGATATGAAGTGCTGGTTTTAATCGCTGCCAGCCAATCAGTAGGTGTAATATACCCACATAGAGACAAATCCCAGCACATATACTGAGAATAATGGGGATAATATTCATTGATGGATGAGATGAGAAGTTGAAATTGACCTTTAAATAAGTAATATCACTGAATGAGACCTTTGATCAAACTTCATTTATCTTCTAATTCATAATTAATACTTATAAATCTTCAATTGTTACTAATCCACCTTCTGTAAATTCAACACATAGTTCATAGCCATTAAGTAAACCAGTTCCCAATAAAGGTCGTTTTCCAGTAGCTAAAATATTAACTTCTCTTTCTTGACCATTCCAGATGATAACAGCTTCATGTATTGGTATATCTACCCAACTATTATTAGCTAAATTTGCAGGTAGTTCATATAGAAAAGGTAACTGCATTAAAGTGACTGCGGCTGATGGTAAACAAAGATCACCTGTAAAACCTGTATCAATTACAAATTCAATAGTAAAATCTGGTTGATTTGGCAGATAGAATATAACGTTAACTGTGGGATATCCGTTTTTGATCATACCAGAAATCATCTAATATCACGCTCCATATCACCACAAAAAGAAACAGCAACTTTATAGCCGATGCGAATACCAAAAAGTCGAGCAAATCTGTTTTTATTTCTGAGATAATGGGCTGATTCTCTCCCTGTTTTATCAACTGCATATTCACCAGTTTCTATATCAATAATTACCATTTTACCGATATTTTCTTCTGTTTCTACTTGTTCACGAATACCATTTTCGTAGAGTTCCTTGGCACATTTGCCAACTTCTTCACTGCTTAAAAGAATAGCTTGCACGTTTTTAGTCCTTTTTTCAATACTTATTTAGGGTTTCCATGTTTTAATAATACCAGAAATCACCTAATATCACCAAATCCTCACGCCTTGGAGGTCACTGGCTTTAGACATGGGGAATAAGGCTTAGGGGGAATTTATTCGTTTATTTTAATTCATAATTTTTACTTATATAGGATCATGATCCTAGTCAAAGACTAGATCAATGGCCGATGCGATCGCTATGACGATCAAACTACAATGACCTACACACATCATTAAATCCAGAAATTAATCAACTTATAAGGTTTAGCTGACTTTTCCACAGAGGCATTACCGCGCCAATCTGGGGCTTTTTACCATAAGTATTAATACTTATCGAATAAAAACAAAACATATATTAATCAATGTCAACAACATCAGCAGATTCCACCCCTTCTTTACAAATTACCGCTTCCCAGGATTTCGCCTTGTGGCTGGAACAGCAAAACCTCAGCCTTGCTGCTACCACCTACCAAACCAACCGCCTTTTTTTCGTCAGTGGTCAAGCTAACGGAAGGCTGAAACTACACGAAAGACTATTCGACAAACCAATGGGATTATGTGTAGCAGCAAATCGTCTCTACATGACCACCCGTTACCAAATCTGGGATTTCCATAATCTCCTGGATAGTGGGGAAAAATCACAAGAAACAGATCGTCTCTATGTCCCCCACACCGCTTACACCACCGGCGATGTCAACGCCCATGAAATAGCATTGGACAATGCCGGAAAACTAATTTTTGTCAATACTGATTTTAGTTGTTTAGCCACAATTAGCCCCGATTATAGCTTTGTACCCATCTGGCAACCGCCCTTTATTTCCAAACTTGTCGCTGAAGATCGTTGTCATCTGAATGGGTTAACAATGGTAGAAGGCAAACCCGCTTATGTCACCGCCTGTAGTACCACAGATACCGCCGCCGGCTGGCGAAATCATCGCCACGATGGGGGAGTCGTTATTGATGTTAACCACAACGAAATTATCGCCACAGGCTTATCCATGCCCCATTCTCCCCGTTGGTATCAGGGGAAATTGTGGTTACTCAATTCCGGCACAGGGGAATTTGGCTACATCCAAGATCATCAATTCCATCCCATCACCTTTTGTCCTGGATTTGTGCGCGGGTTAGCCTTTTGGCAAAACTTCGCCTTTGTGGGACTATCTCAATTACGTTCCCAGAGTTTCACCGGCTTAACCCTAGAAAAACGCCTCATGTCCGAGGGAAATCATCCCCAATCTGGGTTAATGGTCATTGATTTACAAACAGGTGAAACCCTGCACTGGTTATATTTTCAGAGCGTAATTGAAGAACTATTTGATGTGGTAGTTCTGCCCGGAGTGCGACAACCCCAACTCATTGGCTTACAGGAAGAAGAAATACAGCGTTTAGTCACATTTCCCAACAGTGGCGGCATTGTCACCACCAAACCCACCGCCAAGCGTCCCAGTAAAGGCGCAACTCCACCTGTGGCGGGATTACCGACCTCTCCCCCAGCCCCTCTCCTGCAAGGAGAAGGGAGTAATAAGAGTAATGGGGATATCTCACCCTCAACCCTACAAGGAGGGGATACCTCTCCCCCAACCCCTCTCCTACAAGGAGAGGGGAGTGATATTATTACTCCCCCATTCCCTAGTAGGGAAGGGGGGCAGGGGGGGTTAGGTCAAACCGTCCGTTACCAACGGGTATATCACCTCAATACTAGCAATGCCCTCACCTACAATCATCTCACCTATCCCAGTTTAGAAAAACGTTGGCAAACCCAACCACCCCAAGGGGAATTAACGGGGCTTTCGGCTTCTGTTGATGGGGCAATTGTGGGTTTTGCCATAGCCGAACGTTTAAACTCAGAAGAAGCCGAAATGATCTCCCTATTTGTGTTACCCGAATACCGTCAACAAGGGATTGGCACAAGATTAGTCGCCTATTTAGAAAGAGAATTGGCACAACAGGGATGTGAAGAAATCGTCCTCAGCTATTCAACCAATACAATTACCAATACAGCTTTAGACCCGCTACTGCAAAAGCTACATTGGCAACCCCATCAAACCAACATGGTGCTAGGCAAAACCGCTACAGAAAAAATTGCCCAAGCCCCTTGGTTAAACAAGTTTCCCCTACCTCCAGCCTTTGAGGTGTTTCCTTGGCTAGATGCAGGTTTAGCCCTGCCCCCTGCTGTGGAATCAGACCGCTTAGAACCCCTAAATAGCTTGGGATTACGCTATCGGGGGGAGGTAATTGGTTGGGTGTTCACCCATCGGGTTGCACCTGACACAATTCGTTACACCACTCTCTCAATTGCTGAACCTTTTGAGAAGCGGGGACGAGGGATTTCTCTGTTAGCTGAAGCGATACGTCGTCAAGTTAACAGTGGTGTTCCCTATCTGACGGGTTCGGTTTCCCACCATTATCCCCGTTTGTTGCAGTTTGTTGAACGACACCTGACTCCCTATTTAACTGGGTTAGGGGAAGTACGACAGACGAGTAAATCTTTGATCCCCCTAAATCCCCCTTCACAAGGGGGACTTTGACTCCTATTCCCCTCTTATTAAGGGGCTAGGGGGGATATTTCCCACATCTATTTCATTTTGAATTCATTTTGGAGAAAACTAATTATGCCACCAGTAGAAACAACAGATCCACAATTCTCATCACCTGTAACCAACCCCTTCGGGCTGACGAATGTGGGGAATATCGCTGCACCCACCTTTGCCGATATTGATAATGATGGGGACTTGGATGCTTTTGTGGGTGAAGCTAACGGCGATACCCTGTTCTACCGCAACACGGGAACGGCTGCTGCTCCCACCTTTACCCTGGAAACCACCAACCCCTTCGGACTGACGAGGGTGCTCTCTAATTCTACACCCATCTTAGCCGATATTGATGGGGATGGGGACTTGGACGCTTTTGTGGGTGACGCTTACGGCGATACCACGTTCTACCGCAACACGGGAACGGCTTCTGCTCCCACCTTTACCCTGGAAGCCACCAACCCCTTCGGGTTTATAAAGATGAATCTTTCTAATTCTAGACCCACCTTAGCTGATATTGATGGAGATGGGGACTTGGATGCTTTTGTGGGTGAATATTATGGCAATATCCTTTTCTACCGCAACACAGGAACTGCTGCTGCACCTAGCTTTACCCTGGAAGCCACCAACCCCTTTGGAATGACGGATGTGGGGTATTATGCTGCCCCC
>NZ_JAYGHA010000011.1:114560-152645 GCF_034931405.1 Anabaena sp. UHCC 0451
TCGTCTTCTTTGAGAATGCTCCTACTACTACCCCGGTTAACAATGCTCCCACAGGTTCACCCACAGCCACTTTAGGCAACACTGCTGAAGATACAGAGATTACCATTAATGCTGCTGACTTATTAACAGGTTTCAGTGATGTTGATGCTGGTGATACTCTCTCAGTTGTGAACTTGACTGCTGATAATGGTGTATTGGTAGACAACAATGATGGAACTTATACCTTCACCCCTGATGCTAACTTTAATGGTGCAGTTAATCTTTCCTACGATGTCACTGATGGTACAGATACCTTAACTGGACAAACTCAGACTTTCTCTGTCACCCCAGTTAATGATGCACCCACAGGTTCACCCACAGCCATTTTAAGCAACACTGCTGAAGATACACCCATTATTATCAATGCCTCTGACTTGTTAGCAGGTTTCAGCGATGTAGAAAGTGACACTTTATCGGTAGTTAATAATGGTCCATTTCGCGTAACTGCCACCAACGGTACAGTGGTAAATAACGGGAATGGGACTTATACCTTCACCCCAAATCTTAACTTTAATGGTGCTGCCACCCTTCGCTACGTTGTGACTGATGGTCAAGGTTTCGTTAGAGGAACTCAGACTTTCTCTGTGACTGCGGTTAATGATGCCCCCATAGCTACTCCCAAGTTTATCACTCCAATTACCAACCCCTTCGGACTGACGGATGTGGGGGGTTTTGCTACACCCACCTTTGCCGATATTGATGGGGATGGGGACTTGGATGCTTTTGTAGGGAGTCAAGTCGGCGATACCCTGTTCTATCGCAACACGGGAACTGCCACTGCACCCACCTTTACTCAGGAAGCCACTAACCCCTTCGGTTTGACGGATGTGCAGGTACGGGCTAAACCTACCTTAGCCGATATTGATGGGGATGGAGACTTGGATGCTTTTGTGGGTAATATTGACGGCAATATCGTGTTCTACCGCAACACGGGAACTACTGCTGCACCCACCTTCACCCTGGAAGCCACCAACCCCTTCGGACTGACGGATGTGGGGGATTTTGCTGCACCCACCTTAGCCGATATTGATCATGATGGGGACTTGGATGCTTTTGTGGGTAATATTGATGACAATATCGTGTTCTACCGCAACACGGGAACTGCTGCTGCTCCCACCTTTACCCAGGAAGCCACCAACCCCTTCAGACTGACGAATGTGGGTAGCGAGATATTTGCTGCACCCACCTTAGCCGATATTGATCATGATGGGGACTTGGATGCTTTTGTGGGTAATCGGGATGGCAATACCCTGTTCTTCCGCAACACCGGAACTGCTACTGCACCTACCTTCACCCTGGAAGCCACCAACCCCTTCGGTTTGACGGATGTGGGGCTTTATGCTGCACCCACCTTTGCCGATATTGATCATGATGGGGACTTAGATGCTTTTGTGGGGAATCTGGTTAGCTCTATCGTATTCTTCGAGAATACATCCGCTACTACTTTAAGCAACACCACCGAAGATACAGCCATTATCATCAATGCGGCTGACTTGTTAACAGGGTTCAGTGATGTAGAAGGTGATACCATTTCCGTTGTGAACTTAACTGCTGATAACGGTGTATTGGTAGACAACAATAATGGAACTTATACCTTCACCCCAACTGCCAACTTTAACGGTACTGTCACCCTTTCCTACGGTGTGAGTGATGGTACAGATACATTAAACGGACAAACTCAGACTTTCTCTGTCACTCCTGTTAATGATGCACTCACAGGTTCACCCACTGCGACATTAAGCAACACTGCTGAAGATACAGCCATTACCATCAATGCTGCTGACTTGTTAGCAGGTTTCAGTGATGTTGATGCTGGTGATACTCTCTCAGTTGTTAACTTGACTGCTGATAACGGTGTATTGGTAGACAATAATGATGGAACTTATACCTTCACTCCAACTGCTAACTTTAATGGTGCAGTTAATCTTTCCTACGATGTCACTGATGGTACAGATACCTTAACTGGACAAACTCAGACTTTCTCTGTCACTCCAGTTAATGATGCTCCAGTAGGTTCACCCACAGCAACTTTAGGCAACACTGCTGAAGATACAGCCATTATCATTAATGCTGCTGACTTGTTAGCAGGTTTCAGTGATGTAGAAGGTGATACCTTATCCGTAACTGGTTTAACTGCTAATAACGGTGGTTTAGTTGATAACGGTAATGGAACTTATACCTTCAACCCAACTGCTGACTTTAATGGTGCAGTTACCCTTGACTACGGTGTGAGTGATGGTACAGCAACTTTAACCGGACAAACTCAGACTTTCTCTGTAACTCCTGTTAATGATGCTCCTGTAGGTTCACCCACTGCAACTTTAGGCAACACTGCTGAAGATACAGCCATTATCATTAATGCTGCTGACTTGTTAACAGGTTTCAGTGATGTAGATGCTGGTGATACCTTATCCGTAACTGGTTTAACTGCTGATAACGGTGGTTTAGTTGATAACCTGGATGGAACTTATACCTTCACTCCAACTGCTAACTTTAATGGTACTGTCACCCTTGACTACGGTGTGAGTGATGGTACAGATACTTTAGCAGGTCAAACTCAGACTTTCTCGGTGATAGTTCCAAATTCCCTTGAATCTGACTACACCATTTTTAGTCGTAATATAAGCGGTAAACAGTTTACCGTTGAACTTACTGGCAATGATCCTGTTTACAAAATTGATGATATTGCCATCAATCAGCCTCTCAACGACTTCCTGAGCGCGTCAGTATTCGAGCTTGGCGGAACAGTGGTCAGTAGTGGCACAATCAATGAGAATGCACTCGAACATTTTGGTGGAACCCAAAATCCAGCCATCACCAAGAACACGGCTGATCAAGTTATTATCCGCATCGGAGGTTCAGGGGTAGCAGGTAATTACAAAGCTGACTTTAACAGTGATGCTGATGCCGATGCTTTTCGGGCATTCGCACAGGATCTCCTTGGCACTGATCCCACTAAAACCAAAATCTTCCAGTTCACTGGCAGTACCAATGGTGGGTCTAACAGCATCAATATCTTCACCAATGACGAGATCATTTTATTGAACCCAGATTTAACCGATGGTTTACGCACTACCGACAGCCTTGATTTTACTTGGTCAGGTGCTGACACGGCTGGGACACAAGTTCGCAATAACTTTAATGATTTCATCGGGGAGATGGGCAACCTGTTTGGCGGTAATCAACTGATGAATGCCGATATTCATGTGATTCCCACCCTCAATGAAGCCGAACTTCTCGGAACTCAGGTGCAAATTAGTAATGGCATTGGTGGCACAGAAATTTGGGGCTTTAATACCCAGCAAGAAGCACAAAATTTCTTAACTTTCTTTGACAGTACGGTTGACGCTTTCTTGTAAAACGACCAGGGTTTTGAACAGAATCAAAAAATCTACTCAAATCTCTTCATTTAGAGGAATACTACTACACTGACACAGAACGACTTTATCTCTGTTTAAGTGGATTAGATATCTCTGATTGAGAATATAGAGACGTTCCATGGAACGTCTCTATAAAAGTTTTCGGTATATCGTATTATTTGTTTAAAAATATTTAACCATTTACGTAGGCAAAATTGTAATCAATGATTATTAATGGTACTTCCAATAACGATGAGTTAACTGCCCAACAAGGTGATCAAGTCTTTGGATTTGCAGGTGATGATATCTTAGATGCAGCTAATGGTGATGGAAATAACATCCTTGATGGTGGATCTGGCAACGATCAGCTTTTTGGTAATAATAACGACACCTTAAACGGTGGTGATGGAAATGATAGCTTATATGCTAAAGGTAATTCCGGTAATAACATCCTCAATGGTGGCGCTGGAGAAGATGACTTATATGCTGAAGGTAATTCCGGTAATAACATCCTCAATGGTGGTGATGACAGCGATCGCTTGTTTGTCTTAGAAGGCGATAATAACAGCCTGAATGGTGATGCTGGAGATGATGAGCTTTATGTCATAGACGGTAGCCTTAACACTCTCAAAGGCGGGTTTGGTAATGATTTTCTTCAGACACTCAGCATCACAGGCAATAACACCCTAGAAGGTGGTGAAGGTGATGATACTCTGATGGGAACACTGGCGAGCGATAGGTTATTTGGTAATGATGGAAATGACTCACTCTACGCTGGTAAACAAGGTACTAAAATGATTGGCGGTAATGGATTTGACCGCTTTTATTTTGGTAATGGTTCAGTTCCTAACGTACCCGCAGAAGTATTAGATTTTACAAAAGGTGATGATAAAGTTGTTATTGCTGGCATCCCTCAAGTCCATAATTTTGAAGACATCATTCTAGAGCAAGTTGGAAATGACACAAATGTCAAAGCTCTAATTGATGGTAGTGAAAGAAACTTGGGCATTTTACGAAATGTCCTCAGCAGTGATCTAGGTGCATCTAATTTTGATTTTATAATTCCTGTTTTCTCAATTACTGATGCTGCATCTATTGAAGGTAATGATATAACTTTCACTATTACCCGCACCGATGATATATTAATTGATCAAACAGTGACTGTATCCACATCCATAAATACAGGAGATACAGCCAGTGTTTCTGACTTCACGGCTCAAACTCAAACCATCACCTTTGCTCAGGGAGAAACCCAAAAAATCTTTACTGTTTCCAGCATACTAGATAGCTTATTCGAGAGTGCGGAAACTTTCACTGTGACTTTAAGTAATCCCACAAACGGATCAATCATCAGTTCCACAAATGGCATAGCCAAGGGAACTATTAATGATGAAGATATACCTCTAGCCGTTATTACCAACAACAGCATATTTAGTATTAAAGGAGTTGGTGATACAGTCAGACTCAAAGCCACCTTAATAGAAAGCAATTCTACTTTTGTCAACGAACTTGGTGTATTTGTTGTTGACAATGCCGAAGGTAGAATTAACGGTATTGCACCAGGGGAACAAGGTTATAATGAAGCGGCTCTTACCCTGGCAAAAACCCAAAGTGAAGGTGTTTTTTCTGCCATTGCTAATCTTCCTAATCTGTTTAAAACCGACATTGAAACTAATAGTCTGACACGACTACTGGAATTTGATTCTGGTAGTTACTTACAATTCTTTTTAGTCAAAGACGGTACAGTTGATTCTTTCAAAGCCGGACTCATTGAAAATACCAAAATTTTATTTGCTGATTCCTCAAACCAAATCATTACACAAGAAGAGGGTAATGTTACAATTTCCTGGAAAGAAAATACTACTGGGACAACCTTCAATTCTCTAGTAGTGAAGATAGAATCAACAGATGAATCCTTAACTATAGGTACAGCACTACAAGAAGAAAGCCAAGCCAAATTAATTGATTTACGAGATGTATCAGGTTTGGTAAAAGCAGACTTTTCTGTGTTTAGAGAAGCTGCATACAAAAACGAGGTCTATTTTTACGCAGTAAACAATGCTCAAGGACAAATTGGCAGCCTGGAAGCAACTTCAGCTAATAGAACCGATTACTTACAAGCAGCCATTAACAATCTGATTAAAGATGGAGAAACTGGTGAAACCATCAAATTTGCTGTTTCTAACCAGGGTCAATTCACAGACAGTGCCATGATTACAGGTGGTTCAATCTTCGCTCCCATGATCATTATCAATGGTACTTTGTCACAGTTGACTGATAATAACACTGATAATGATCCTCAAGTTTATTTCCCTTACTTGGGAGTCAATTCTGATGGAGTAGACCACATTCGCTTATTAGCAGACAATACATTTGGTTTCGAGGATTTATCTGGTGGTGGTGATTTGGATTACAATGATTTAATTATTAAATTGAACTTCACCGTCTAAGTCGGCAAGAAAATCCTGGGATAGATGTTTTCAGAAAATCTCAGGAGTTACCAGACTTAAAAAGAAAGGTAAACATGACAGTTTTACTCTAGAAGGAACGGTAAAAATCTTAGGTAATCACAAAATATAAGTTCCCAATTAGAAATCTTTATTGAAAAGAGAGATAATACATTTTGAAGTGCGGAATGTGGGATACAGCGGGTTCCGCTCTTATGAGGTACATCTTAGCCCCCTCATCGCTTGCGGGGAGGGGGTTGGGGGTGGGGTTCTTGTACTTCATAACACCGGGAAGTGCTGTAAAATAACAAAACAATTATCATTAATTTAACTTCTGCTATCTTACGTCACCTGTAGACGATAGTTTATGGATTCTTTTCCGGTTGAAATAGCTGCATCTTTAAATCTAGAAATTTCTCAGATCGATTCATTACCAATAGTCCTTTCTCCTAGCGCACAACCTAACAATAAATTTCCTAAAAATGCAATTCGTAGCAGTTTACAAGCTTCTACAGCAGATGCTATTTTTTCAGGAATTTTCTCTCTGACTACTGGTGGAATTTTGCTTAGTAATTTGTTGGTAGAGTTAGGTGCGAGTCCATTTATATTTGGAATGCTGTACTCAATTCCCATGCTGGTGAATCTGATTCAACCCTTGGGTGCTTATTTCTCAGAACGCACTACTAGTCGCTTTCAATATTCGCTGTTAACTTATGGAACTTCTCGCTTACTATGGCTGATTTTATTAATTGGTATTGTTGGTGTCAATTACGGAGTTGTCAACTCTCAGCAATTGATAATATTAACATTATTAATTGTTTTTTTTAGCCATCTTTTAGGAGGTTTAGGCAGTGCATCTTGGTTGAGTTGGATAGCAACAATTGTGCCTCGGCGTTTGCGAGGTAGGTATTTTGGAATACGTAATAGTGCTGCCAGCTTGACAAATTTAGTTTTTGTACCTTTAACTGGTTTTGCTGTATCACATTGCTATGGTGGCACTATTCAAGGTTATGGAGTAGTTCTATTTGTAGGTATTATTTTAGGAATAATGGGGTTAGGTTGTCAGTATTTCAAAATTGATGTGAATCCCAAATTACAAAATACATTTCATGCCAATTCATCACCAGAAATAACTGCATCAATACCCATTTTTCAAAATTATGTGAATGAAAATGTACAGCAAAACTCTAATTTTTGGAGATTTCTGCTTTACTTCAGTTTATGGATGCTATCGATTAATCTTAGCGCCCCATTTTTTAATTTCTATCTACTGGAAATATTGAATTTAGATGTGAGTTGGGTAACTGTTTATGGCAGTATTCAAGCGGGGGCAAATCTACTGATGTTAATTCTGTGGGGTAAACTAGCAGACAAAATCGGCAATCGTCCAATTTTAATTTTGATTGGGATTCTGGTTGCAGTTACCCCATTGCTATGGCTTTTAATTGGTAATAGTAGCCTGACATTCTGGCTATGGTTGCCACTATTACACATTTTTATTGGCGGTACTGGGGCAGCAATTGATTTATGTAATAACAATATGATGTTAGGAATTGCCCCATCAAAAAACCAATCTATCTATTTTGCGATCGCAGCTGCCATAGCTGGAGTAACTGGTGCGTTAGGGACAACAATTGGTGGTTTTATTGCCCAATTCCCTCAATTTGGAGGTTTACTAGGGTTATTTGCCCTTTCTAGTATTTGCCGACTCGCTGCACTTATCCCACTAATTTTTGTTCAGGAAAAAGGGAATAGGTGATTGGTAATGGTTTATTAATCTCCCCATCTCCCCATCTCCCCATCTCCTCAATCTTCTACTCCGCAGCTGTTGAACTCAAACTCATTGTTTCCCACAAAACCATATTTGGTGCAGTTGGTAGAGGTTGGTGCAAAGCAATTAGCTGTGCCAATGTATTTTTTAATTGGGTACGAGATACAATATCATCCACAAACCCATGCTTGAGTAAATCTTCGGCCGTTTGGAAATCTTCGGGTAGTTTTTCCCGTAAGGTTTGCTCAATTACCCGTCTTCCAGCAAAACCAATAGTAGCTTTAGGTTCGGCGATGATAATATCACCTAACATTGCAAAACTAGCGGTAACGCCTCCTGTGGTGGGATTTGTTAACACGGGAATGTATAATAAGCGGGCATCTTGATGGCGTTGTAAAGCTGCGGAAATTTTCGCCATTTGCATTAATGACAGCATTCCCTCTTGCATTCTTGCACCACCAGAAGTGCAAATGATAACTACAGGATAGCGGCGTTGTGTGGCTTGTTCAATCATGCGGGTGAGTTTTTCACCGACAACGGAACCCATGCTACCACCCATAAAGCGGAAGTCCATGACTCCTAAAGCGATAGGTAAACCGTTGATCTGACCTAAGCCTGTTTTGACTGCATCTATTAAACCGATTTTTTCTTGAGTTTCCCGCAAGCGATCGCTGTATAGTTTGCGATCGCGGAATCCTAAAGGATCGGTGGGACGCAAATGTTCATCTAGGGGGTTCCAGGTATTGGCATCAATTAATTGTTGGATACGCTCATCACTATCCACACGATTATGATGGCCACATTCTACACAAACCATTTGATTAGCTTTCAAGTCTTTGGCATAAGTTAAAACGCCACACTTGGAGCATTTGTGCCATAAACCATCGGCAATTTCCCGTTCTTGGCGTTCTAAATTTGTAGATCCTGATTTACGTCGATTTGCAAACCAATCAAATAGAGACTTTAAACCGCGTGATTCTTCGTTGTTTGCCATTTTTATCTTATTTTAAGTAGGTATGAGGTTCAAAACAGGTCAATCAATTGGAGATTTGAGATTTTGGATTGACTTCACCCAATTTTTGGTGGGTATTGAGAATTGTTTGATTTGAGATGGGTGATTTTTTTCTGCTTGACTAAATCATAAAACTATGCTTTAAGCAATTCAGTTGATGATAGCGATGGACTTAGTTGTAATTGCTAATTGCATATTTTATTGGGGGTAATATCAAGTCACAAACTAATATTACCAAAATCTAAAGAATAAATGGGGTAATCGAGGTTACAGTCATAGGCCGATGTCAGTTGTGGATGAGGGGGTAATGGGTAAATAGGCAAAGAATGAGAAAAAACATTGAAAATTTGTGTTTGAATTGGGAATTAGAAAATTAGCTGGAAATTTGAATTTTTCTATGATTTTGTCTTCTTGATGTCAAGATACTGGCAAAAATAGCCGCAGGTAGGAAGACAAAATAGCCTCACCGCTAAATACAGCAATTACGGCTCCCAAAGCTAAAAAAGGACCAAAAGGCATCTTTTGTCCCATTTGGTGGCGTGACAGCATAATGGCGACTCCACCTACTACTGCTCCCAAAAAGCAGGACATAAAAGCAGCTATGAGTAAATACTTCCAACCTAACCAAGCTCCCATCATTGCGGCTAATTTAGCATCACCTGCACCCATGACAGCTTTACCATAGGCGAAAGAACCCAAAATTGAGATGCTATCAAATAGCCACAAACCTACAACGGCACCAGCTATACCAAATATAAGTTGATTTACCAAACCTATCCAACTAGTTTCTGTTAAAAAACCGACACTCATTTGAAAGATTAAGCCCAATACCAAACCAGATTTAGTTAGTGGACCGGGTAAAGTCATTGTGTCCCAATCTATGAGAGATAAGGCCAATAACCAACTGCAAAAAGCCCAATAACCTATGGTTAAAAATGAAAATTGAAATACCCAAAATACTATTAAAAATATGATCCCCGTTATCCCTTCGACTACTGGATAACGGAGAGAAATCTTGGTTTGACAATAACGACATCTTCCCTTTAACCACAACCAACCGAAAACAGGTACATTATCATAAGCCTTTAATCTGTTTAAGCACTGAGGACAACGAGAAGGCGGCCAAAGTACGGATAATCCAGCGGGTAAGCGATAAACTACAACATTGATAAAGCTACCAATAGCTGCACCTAAAGCGAAGACAATGATACTACTAGGGACGAAAATCAAAATGTCCATATTGTCGTTAGTCGTTAGTCGTTAGTCGTTAGCCATTGGGTTATTAACCTCCCCCTGCTTCCTGTTTCTCTAACTATTTATTGTCACCTGTCACCTGTCACCTGTCACCTGTTCCCTGTCACCTGTTCCCCATTCCCTAATACATATACGATTCAATTTGATTCAAAGGTATAAAACATTCTTGTGGTAACAGAATTGGTTGCTGTGTAAAAATCACCTTACCCCGATGAGTTAGACGACTAATGGCTACTCCTGAAGCTTGCCCCACAATCTCAGGATGTACCTCACAGTAGGTATAGTAGATTAGCCCTGCGGCTTTGATCACGGCGGGATCTAGCAAAGGCGTTGGATTTGCTGGGGCAGTAAAATTACCCTGTCCTTGTAGTGAAGCGTACACTATTAGTTGTTATGTTAATGATAGATTTGCTTCTAGTTTATCCGAAACTTTTCGCAAAAAACGCTAAAGTTTTCCGGACAATTTTCAGTCCCATATATTCAAACTATTTTGTTTCCAGAATTTGAATTAAAACATCACCCATAGCACGACAACCTAAAAGATTCATTCCTGGGGACATAATATCTCCTGTGCGATCGCCTTGTTGTAAAACCTGTAACACTGCATTTTCAATCAAGTCTGCTGCTGCTGGTTGATTTAAGCCATAGCGTAACATCATCGCCGCACTTAAAACCTGTGCCAAGGGGTTGGCTTTATCTTGTCCTGCAATATCTGGTGCTGAACCATGAACAGGTTCATATACACCAGGTCCAGAAGCACCCAAACTAGCAGAAGGTAACATCCCTATACTACCAGTCAGCATGGCCGCCGCATCCGAGAGAATATCCCCAAACAAGTTACCAGTGACAATAGTATCGAACTGCTTGGGAGCGCGGACTAACTGCATAGCTGCGTTATCTACATATAAATGAGATAATTCAATATCTGGATATTCTGAAGCCAGATTAGTGATTTTTTCGCGCCAAAGTTGCGATACTTCTAATACATTAGCTTTATCTACAGAACAAAGTTTTCCACCACGTTTTTGCGCTGTTTCAAAAGCAACTCGTCCAATTCTCTCAATTTCCGATTCGCTGTAAACCATCGTATTTACACCACGTCTTTCACCTGTTTCCGTAGCAAAAATACCTTTTGGTTTACCGAAATAAATCCCCCCTGTGAGTTCCCGCACCACCATAATATCTACACCTTCCACCACTTCCCGTTTCAAGGTGGAAGCGTCTATTAACTGGGGGAGAATTTTTGCAGGACGCAAATTAGCAAATAGTTCTAAACCTGCTCTTAGTCCTAATAAACCCGCTTCAGGACGTAAATGAGAAGGCAGAGAATCCCATTTATAACCACCAATAGCAGCGAGTAAAACTGCATCACTGTGGCGACAAGTATCTAGAGTTGCAGCAGGTAGGGGTTCTCCGGTTGCGTCAATAGCTGCACCACCGATGAGGGCGGTTTGAAAATCAAAAGAAATATCAAAACGGTTACCAACGACTTTTAGCACGTTCACTGCTACAGCCATAATTTCGGGTCCGATGCCATCACCGGGAAGTAGGGTTATACGGTAGTTTTGAGTCATAGCTTCAGTTAAATATAGCTCCAGTTATATGATGTAAAAGCTCAGGCAGATTTACCATAATACCCAATTAAGTGTCACTAACTGTCAAGCGACCTGAGAGTTTAATAATTTTGGCGACTATGACCATGCAGCCATACTTGTCACACCAGCAAAGTCACCATCTTCAGTTTCACCAATGACATAAATACAATAGCAACAAGAAATACCCAATAAATACATATATAAATTGCTGAATTTAGACTCAAGAAAATTATCTAAAGCTTGATATGCTTGAATATAGTCTTCATCAAAATCATCTTCATATTCTGAGACTGGAGTAAATTGTCTAAAGGGAAAAGTTCTAGCAAATCCAATTGCATCTAACAAATTATTCAACATTAATTCTCTAGTTTTTCCCAATTTGACAACATAACCTTTATCTGTAAAACCTTCATAAAAATTTGGTTCATAAAAATCTAAATCTTTTAATAGAGTTTCTAGTTGAGTCAACAACTTTATATTTTCTGCTGTTTGTGGTTGATAAACTGGAAGTAGTGATGATCCTACAGTATATTCACCTGTAGGATTATATTCTCGACACTCTCCTTGTATTTGAGGAGAAATACCAATCCATTCTCCCGATTTTGTCAGTCCCAACATGATATTAAAAGTATCTGGTAAGTGTGGATCATGTAATAATCTAATTTCAGCCGCTTCTAAAAATAAAGTATTGTTTTTAAGCAATTCTATGACAGTTTTGTGTGTTTCTGTTTTTTGCCAAATATCCTCTATATAATCATCTAGATTTATAATTCTCATGAACTTACCACCCTCTGCGTAAAAATCAAAATTGGGAGTTTCGGATCTGAGTAAATTTTCTATGGTAAATTCTCCTTGAGTTGCTACTTCCCAAAGAAAAGGATTGATAGGGTCACTCGAATCACTCCAAGGAAATTCTAATCCTGTTGTTACTTCTGTAAGTTGCTGTAAAAGTTCAGCATTTTTGCTTTTCATGACTTACCAGTATTTCCTATAACTATATAAACTTATTTTAAACCTAAAATACTTACACAACTTCACATACTCTTTATTAAATGCCTCTATTTTTAGTTATAAATACTGAAAAATCCATATCCGTATATTCTCACTTGTTCAAAGCTCGTTAGTAATGATAGTTTGACACCTGTAAGCATTTTAGGTGGATAAAACAATGGCTGTAGGTATCGAAGAACAGGGTAGCAAATTTATCACAACCGAAGCTATAAAAAATCAAGACGGAGAGCAGAAAGTTTGGGATGCTGTTCGTAGTAGCTTTGCGGATAGAAACTGTATTGGATATTGGCGTTATCCTATATTTTCAAAAGTGGGAGAAATTAGAAAAGAACCGGATATATTAATAGTTGATCGAGAATTTGGTGTAATTGTAATTTCCATAAAATCCATTAACATCGAACAGATTGCTAATATTAACGGTCAACAATGGCAATTAGAAAATAGTGATATCACAGCAATAAATCCCTATCAACAAGCTGAACATCAACTGCGAGCATTAATATCATATAGTGATAGAGAAACGGCACTTTGGAGAAAAATTAATGGTAGAGCCATAGTTGCATTACCACAAATTACAGCCGAACAATGGCAACAAAAAGGCTTTGATCAATTACCAGATTTACCACCAATTATTTTTCAAGACCAGTTAGGAAAAGTTAGTTTACTAGAACAAATTCAACAAGCTAATATTGTCATTCCCGGTGAAAATATAGAAGATAAAGATTGGGAATTATTACTATCAGTTGTGGGTGGAACTCCCATCCTGCGTAAACCTCCCCGTGAGCGAGTTTCTACCACCGGAAAAACCCGTTCTGCGGTGATTGATAGTTTACGAGAAAAACTCTATGAAATAGATTTACAACAAGAACATATTGGGAAAGAAATTCCTCCCGGTCCCCAACGTATTCGCGGTATTGCAGGTTCAGGAAAAACGGTTCTGCTCTGTCAAAAAGCCGCTAGTATGCACCTCAAACATCCAGATTGGGATATTGCATTAGTATTTTTTACCCGTTCCTTGTATGATTTAATGATTAATTTATTAGATCAATGGATAAGGCGTTTTAGTTGTGGTGAAATGCAGTATGATCCCAAAACTAACTTTAAATTGCAAGTATTACACGCTTGGGGAGCAAAAGAACAACCTGGTTTATATAGAACCATTTGCGAATACCACGGTAAAAGACCAGGAACTGTACAAAATACCAATGAAAAACAACCAAATCGGGGTTTAATAGATTTAAGTAAACGTCTATTAGAAGAAATTAGCATTGAACCCATGTTTGATGCAATTTTAATAGATGAAGGTCAAGATTTAGTAGCTGAAGATAATTTAAAATACGAAGATAAACAAGCTATTTATTGGTTGGCTTATCAATCTTTAAGACCTGTTAATGAAGACAAACCCCAGGAAAAGAGACTTATTTGGGCTTATGATGAAGCGCAAAGTTTGGATAGTTTAGTAGTACCAAAAGCCAAAGAAATATTTGGAGAAAAATTAAGTACATTATTAAGTAAACAACCCCAATATCCTGGAGGTATTAAACGTTCCGAAGTGATGAAACGTTGTTACCGAACTCCTGGACCAATTCTCACATCTGCCCATGCTATTGGGATGGGTTTATTACGTCCAGAAGGGATGTTAACCGGAATTACAAATAAAGAAGATTGGCAAAGAATAGGTTATGAGGTTAAGGGAGATTTTCGCCGAGTTGGGAAACCAATAACTATTAATCGTCAACCAGAATATTCACCAAATCCTATTCCTGAAATTTGGGGAAAACCAGTTTTAGAATTTGAAACTTATAGTTCTCGTGAAGCAGAAATGACAGCTTTATCGGAGAAGATTATGTACAATATTGTCCATGATGGACTTAACCCCAGCCGTGATATTTTGGTGTTAGTTTTAGGTTCAATTTATGAAGCCATAGAATTAGAAACGTATGTTGCTAGTTTCTTAATGGAATATGACATTGATGTTTATATTCCTACGGCTTTAAAGTTAAATGATTTAGTTCCTCAATATCCTAATAATGACCCGGATAAATTTTGGTATGATGGTGGTGTGACGGTTTCTCGCATCACTCGCGCTAAGGGACATGAAGCGGACATGATTTATGTGGTAGGTTTTGATAATGTTGCACGCAATGAAAGTGATGTAAGTTTCCGTAATCAGTTATTTGTGGCTTTAACAAGGGCGCGAGGTTGGGCAAATTTAAGCGGTGTAGGTAATTATCCGATGTATGAGGAAATGCGGAAAGTAATTGCTAGTGGTGAGAGTTTTACCTTTACTTATAAGCGTCCACCCAAGCGAGATATTGGGGATAATGATTAATATTTCAGAAGTCAGGGAATAGAGGACAGACAGACAGGGAATAAATTCCCTGTCTCAAAGCTAAAGTCGGTTAAAACCGACTATTTTTATTTTATTTCTCTGCGTTCTCTGCGTCTCTGCGGTTCGTTTTTCTTCCTTCCATACTCTGTATGGGAATGAATGTTAAAAGACTCTGCATTTTATTTAAACGGGAGTCAGAGACTCCTGATAGCATTCCCAGTCTGGAGACTGGGAACGAGAGATATATGTTATTATCAATTTGTAAATTATATGAGAGGCTACTAAAAATGACCCAAGAATTAATAGACCTCAGAAACAGCATTTTACAAGAAAATTACACAGAAGCTTTAGCCATTGTAGATGAATTAGAAGGAATGAGTAAAAAAGCTAACATCAGACAAATAAAATCATTTTTAAAAATCTTACTCATTCATTTAATTAAGAATCAAATAGAAAAGAGACTAACAAATTCTTGGATAGCTTCTATTCGTAACTCCATTAGAGAAATTCAAGAAATTAATCTCAAAGAAAACAAAAAATCCTATTACATCAATCAAGATGAATGGGAAAATTTAATAGAAGAATCAGTCATAGAAGATGCGATCGCTGATGCTAGTATAGAAATAATGAATGGTAAATACACTCGTTCTCAATTATCACAAATCATAGATAGAAAGCAAATTATCACCACAGCGATTAAATTTTTATTTCTCACTTATACCTATTCAGCAAAAGAATTACCAGCTATTATGGATGATTATTTAAATCAGTTAACAGGTACAAATGACTAAAACAATAGTTGTTAAAATTGGTACTTCTAGCCTCACTCAACCAGAAACAGGACAATTAGCCCTTTCTACCATTGCTACCTTAACAGAAACCCTATGCAATTTAAAAAACCAAGGACATAACCTCATTTTAGTTTCCTCCGGTGCTGTGGGAGTAGGTTGTGCGCGTCTGGGTTTAACAGAACGTCCCAAAGCGATCGCTCTCAAACAAGCAGTAGCAGCAGTGGGACAAGGTAGATTAATGCGTATTTATGATGATTTATTTACCACGCTTCAGCAACCTATAGCCCAAGTATTATTAACTAGAGCAGATTTAGTACAACGTAGCCGCTATCTTAACGCCTATAATACTTTTCAGGAATTGCTAGGACTGGGAGTAATTCCCATAGTCAATGAAAATGATACAGTCGCAGTAGAAGAATTAAAATTTGGTGATAATGATACTCTTTCCGCCTTAGTTGCCAGTTTAGTTGAAGCAGATTGGTTATTTTTACTGACAGACGTTGATAAATTATATTCAGCAGATCCCCGGACAGTACCCGATGCTCGTCCTATTTCTTTAATTAGTAACATGAAGGAATTAGCGGAATTACAAATTCAAACCGGGGGACAGGGTTCTCGGTGGGGTACTGGGGGAATGGTAACAAAAATATCTGCTGCCAGAATTGCTATAGCCGCAGGTGTCCGCACTGTCATTACTCAAGGACGTTTTCCTCACAACATCGAAAAAATTATCCAAGGTGAAGCAATAGGAACGCATTTTGCACCCCAACCAGAACCAACATCAGCCAGAAAACGCTGGATAGCGTATGGTTTAGTTCCCGCAGGAAAATTATATTTAGATGATGGTGCAATAACAGCCATTTTGCAAGCTGGAAAATCCTTATTACCAGCAGGAATTAAAGCCATAGAAGGAGAATTTGATAATCAAGAAGCGGTGCAGTTATGTGATAGTAACGGTAACGAAATTGCCAGAGGATTAGTGAATTATAACAGCAAAGAATTACAAAAAATTTGTGGTTGTCATTCACGGGATATTGCCGGGATTTTGGGTTATGCAGGTGCAGAAACAGTGATTCATCGGGATAATTTAGTTTTAACTTAATATCAATAACTCAACTACCCAGATCCCCGACTTCTTTGAGAAGTCGGGGATCTATATTTAATGATTTGGTATGATAAAATTAACTGTATCACTAGGGAGAGTAAAAAATATTATGACTCAAGCCTTAGAAACTTCTATTGGTTTACCGGAAGAAGAACAACGTTAAAAGAGACTAGGAGAAAAACATCATGGTTTCTATTCCCAAGACAGCAACCCGTTTGTATGATACTGATTTTCTAGCATGGACACAACAAACGCCTGAGTTAATTCGCGCTGGAAAATGGGATAGTGTAGATTGGGAAGCGGTTGTTGAGGAGATTGAAAGCTTGGGAAGGTCAGATAAACGAGAGTTGAAAAGCCGATTGGAGGTATTGTTACAGCATTTGCTAAAATGGCAATATCAGCCTAATTTGCGAAGTGCTTCTTGGCAAAATACAATTACAGAACAACGCAACCGCATTGAAGATTTATTACAAGATAGTCCTAGTCTTAATCCTTATTTAGAAGAAGTCTTAGCTGAGTGCTATCTCAGAGGCAAAAAACTAGCAAGTAACGAAACAGGAATTTCTCAAAATACCTTTCCAGCAGATTTACCTTACACTGTGACTCAAATTTTGGATATGGAATTTTTACCATAAACTGTATTCCCTGTCAGAGACAGGGAACAAGTAATAAGTAATTAAATTTGGGCTTTTGACTGATTCAAATTGACAACATCTTGCAATCTAGAAATCACAAAAGACTTCTCTAAATAGGAAAACAAACCGCCAGCTTTTGGACCCCGTTCTTTATTTAAAAACGATAAATACAAAGCCTTAAAAGCAATTGCTTGTTGAATGCCTAACTCTTTCGTAGTCGAGAAAATCAAAGTTTGTAATTCCTCAGCATCCCAGTTAGAAATATTCTGTAAATTCTCCATTAACTTCTGCAAATAAGCAACCTGTTCTTCATTCAAATCATTAGCTTTTTCTGGAACTTGTTCCAAATACAGAACTAACTTTTCTTCCTCATCTGCGTAGTCTTGCAACCACTTTTGAGCCGAAGCAATTCTTTGATTGACAATAAATTGATCATACTCATTTAAAGGCTGTGGACTGCGTTGTACAACCTCATCCTGAATATTTAAACGCGGAACTTGCAACAGAGAAATCAGCGTACTAAAATCAAAAGGTTGGAAAGGTTTAACTTCATCACCCAATTGCGCGTAAAATAACGGCATTAATTCTTCAGTTAAATCCGCAGAATTTGCTTGATACTTATTAATTAAAGTATCGTAATCCCTAAATAACCGGGTAACAGTTTCATAATTGGGTGCGAAATTAATTACCGTTCTGGGCTGAGTTCTTAACATTAAAAAGCGTAATAACTCAGGAGGTAATAAATCAGCAATTTCCCTTGCACTTGAACCTACACCCTTAGAAGAACTCATTTTTGTGCCATTGACAAGAATAAATTCATAGGGAGAATGAAAAGGAGGTTGCTTATTTAAAACCTTGCGACAAATAGCATTAGCGACATCTCTAGAACCACCTTTTTGCGAGTGGTCTTTACCTGCCATTTCGATAGTTACACCCACAACATCCCATTTTGCAACCCATTCCACTTTCCAGGGTAATTTGCCATTACCATTAAAAGGAGAAACCCAACCAGAATGACCGCAACCTTTTGTATAGTCAGTTGCATCTGGGTTGCAGGTGTAAAAAACTTCTGAACCGTTATAGTCTGTGGTTACAGTTGTAGCGATTTTGCCGCAATTTTCACAAATAACTTGAAAAGGATACCAGTTATTAGGACGGTCGGCTTTACTTACTTCTTTATATGCTTCTCTCACCAGGTGAGCATTTTTTAAGAAAGTATCGATATGGGAATTAAGTTTACCAGAACGATATAAATCCCGTAAAAAATAAGTTTCTGGTTTAATTCCTAGATACTCGAAAATTTCAAAAAATTCGCCAATGAAATACTTAGCATAATCACTTGCACCGTCACCAGGAGAGGGTACATTACACAGCGGAAAACCCAAATAAGGCTTAAATTTTTCCTGGTCTAAATATTTGGGAACGGTATCCAATGCGTCATAGTCATCCACACCGTACAAGAATTTCACGGGCTTACCTGCGTGTTTCAAGGCACGATAAATAACATCATGGATAACCACACCCCGCAATGAGCCGACGTGTACTCTCCCTGAAGGAGTTTTAGAATCATTAACTACCTGGTAGCCTACTGCATCAGCAGCGATTTTATCAGCCCAAAACATTTGTCTTATGTCTTTTCACAATCTCTCTATTTTAACTCTATGGTTGGTCTTTGATGATTTTTTAGTGATGTTGTTGGGGAATTTGTGCTAAAGCGCAACTATAAATTTTATAGATGAGGTTTCTGGCAAAGGTACAAAGCCGCAAGGTATGAGATTTTCGCTTCTCTAATTTATTTTTTTATGCCGCTAGATTTTTAACAGAGCTTCCTTAAATTCTATTGCACTTTGAAAATAAATTTGTGGTTTTTCTGTCAAAGCTAAATCTATCACCTGGGCTAATTTTTCAGGAATACTATTATCACGTTGACGAATGGGTACAGGATGATTATTTAAAATACTACTCCAAGGATCACCATCAAAATCACGGGGAAATTTTCCTGTTAACATATTATATAAACAAGCTGCACTTGCCCAAACATCAACTTCTGGTAAAGAATGTTTAAAATCTAAAACTTGTTGACGGGGCATAAATACAGGAGTTCCCATTTTTGTACCTGTGAAAGTTTGTCCACTTAAACCGGCTAAATCAAAGGCTTTTGCTAAACCATAATCTCCTATTTTTACCACCATTTTACCATCAATTTTAGTAATAAAAATATTGTTAGGTTTTAAATCTCGATGGACTAAACCTTTACCTTTTCCTAGTCTACCATCTGCTAATCTCACATAAGGAACTTCGACGTTATGGGCATAATTTAAACCATCAAGAACTTGCAGAATAATATCAACAGCAATGTTAACAGGTAAACTTCCCCCTAATTTCTCCATTAAATCCCAAACATCTCCACCTTCGCAATATTCCATAGTGAAGAAAAAAGTATTTTCTGCAAACCCATAATCTAAAAGCTGCACAACATTGGGATGTTGTAAATATTTGGTGTTTTCTGTTTCTCTTAAAAACATTCTTACACCCTGTTCTGTAGCTGCAACTGCGGGTAACATGATTTTCAAAGCTACGAGTTTTTGAGTTTTTTGATGTTGAGCTAAAAATACTTCTCCGCAACCACCTTCACCTAATGATTTGATGATTTGATAATGAGAAATAACTTTAAGATTTTGATTACCTTGGTTAGCTAAACTAAAAAGATTTTTGATAATGTTTAAAAAGTTCGGTTTTTGATTTTCTACGATGTTGGGAATATCTGGAGTTTTCTGTTTTTCTAGTTCCGCTTGTGCAGCAACATTAAAAACAATATCACCGATTTGTACCTGATCATGATTCCCTAAATTATATTCGGGAAATACATCTTTAGCTACTTGTTCTGGAGTTTCACCCGCTTTTCTTTGTCCGATGATTTTACCATTTACATAAGTTCCGTTTAAACTGCCTAAATCTCTAATTCTAATTTCTGGGGGGTTGATATCTAATAAGCAGTGATAACGGGAAACTTTCATATCAATATTATCTGCTATTTGTAAATTGCAATCATCGTTTCTCCCGATAATACAAGTGCTGCGGTTATCGAATATGTATTGTTTTCCTGATAGCTTCCCTGTGGTAATAGTCAGAGTAACGGTAGATGACATATTTTTAATAGTTGATTTTTTAAGGTTTTGGTAAATATTATACTCTGTAGGTTGGGTTAAGTGACAACGCAACCCAACAAAATTATCAAGTAGATTTTTGGGGTGTTGGGTTTCCTTTCGTCAACCCAACCTACGAAAAAAGTTTTTGTCGCAATAAAGGGGGATCTATTCTCATTATTATTGAGAATGGTGTCAATAATTGAACGATTTTTGGTGATTTCAGCTTGGGGGGTTGACAGTGTTCTGAGTTTTTGCTATTGTAATGTTATATCCAGAAATCTGTCCGCGCCATATATAACAGGTCTTGAATTATTCAAGTTGAAATGAATAGGATTTTTTGTCAGAATCAGGATGTTCAGGATTTGAGGATGTACAGGATATTATTGATAAATTAATGGTGGGGATTTTAAAGATTTCAGTTTGTAGCTTGGGTTGAACCAAGTGAAATCCAACTTTTACAAAGTTTTAAAGTGTTGTGTCCTAATTCAGACAAGTTAGAGTAAAAAATCACTCAAAACTAAAATCGTTAATTCTGTAACTCGTTTCAACTGAATATCATTAGTTAAGAAAATATCACATTGAGAAAATATAGCTACGTAAATTTGTAAAGAATCTAATAAAGCTAAATTATATTTAGCTCTTAATTGGGATGCTTGTTTAGCAATTAATTCATCAATTTGTACAAATTCAACATTGACACCAGAAACAATCAAATCAATAAAATCCTGTTGTAATTCTGTTAATCCTAAACGATAGGGATAAACTAGACACTCAGATAATGTGATAGGAGAAGTAACCGCACCTAGTAAACCTGAATCTATACCGTGAAAAACATAGTTGACTAAAGACTGATATTGAGGATGATTCTCTACATAGTAAATTACTGGTGCTGTATCCAAAAATAACTTTTTACCCTGAATTAAATAATCTTCAATGTTCATAGATATTTCTGAGATTTAATTCCCTATTTTTACTTTCTTCGTTTCTATTTCTGGAAACCCAATTTTGAGCATCTTCACTAACTAAAGGATAAGGTGCTTTACCTCTGATTTCTTGCCATTTTCGAGGTTGTTTTTGTTCTATATCATTTGGTTGTGATTGCAGGGATAATGACTCGATAAAAATTAACACTTGTTCTTGTTGTGCAGGTGTTAAATTGTCTAGTTTTTCTAAAATAGATTTTTTATTTTCCAGTGCTGTATTCATTATGCAAATCCTCATCATCTGTAAAACACAATCTTAATTTAATTATAAAGTGTTGGTATCTAAAACATACATTTTAGAAACTCTCCCTTAAAACATCTTCTCCCGCACTGCTGCGAATTTCTTCTAAATTCGGAAAATCATCTTTCCAAGTTCCTGCAAGGGAATAAACTAATTCTTCCCAAGAAAGGTTTTGAGAATCATTGATATTTTGGTTAGTGTTGAGGTGTTTATTACGGATAAATTCTGCAAAGTTGAGAATTTCTTCAGCTTGTGCTGGGGGTAGAGTTTTTACAAGTGCGTAAATTTGGTCAGCTATTGTCATAATTTTTTACGTTCTGCTAGTCTTTCTTCATTATTCATTTGTAGTAGCTTAACTGTTGTTCTTCCTTCTGGAGTTAAACCAATTATCACCACTTCCGACAACATAAAATGAAGTTTCCATTCCTGTTTACGTGGGTTAAATAGAAAACTAAAATTTCCTGTTTCTGGGTCAAATGAACCTAAGTCACTACCTTTATATCGGTTACAGCGCCAACAAGTTAATGCTAAGTTATCAGCATTGGTTTCACCACCATGTTTTTCTGCAATGATATGGTCAATTTCATGGGGAAAAAATGCCACTTTTGTAGGTAGCAAACAATATTCACATTGATGTTTTGCGCGTTCTTCTACTAATCTGCGAAGTGCTGCGGGAATATAAGATATACTCACAGGTTATTACTCAAATAAGCTAAATTACCAGTTTTTATCATGACAATTAGGTGTTCAATACGTTCATATTCATCGAGTTCTTTGGACTCTGTGGGTGTAAGTGTACCTGCTTTACTGTGTGCGAGTAAGGTAGTTAACCTATCTTGCATTTGTGGTGTAGGTTTAAATTCTGCTATTTGTTGGGGTGTGGGGTTACTAGCAAGAAAGTTAAGAATATATTGGTATATTTGTGTTGGTATGGGTAGTTGTTGCAGACTTAAAGCTAGTAATTCTGGTAAGGTTTCTATGCCGATTTGTGCTATTTGTTGGGATAATTCTTCTGATATTTCTAGGGTAATTTTGGGCATGGTTATTTTTTCCAAAGTTTGTTATTTTCTATGATACAAAAATCATGATATATAGAAAATCATAGTCAGCTACTATCCTGTAAATCCTATCATCCTGGTTATCCTGATTCTGACAAATACAATTTTCACCACCAAACCAACCATCTAAAAATTACCATCCTGAAAATCCTCTCATCCTGAAAATCCTGATTCAGACAATATCAATGTGTTCAACATCCAACCAACCTTGTTTTTCCCGTTTTGCAACTGCTAACATTACCCGTGCTGTTTCCTCATCTGCTTCTTTCCATTTCCCATCTTTGAGATAGTTTTGCAGTTTTCTATAATCCATTCCTACATCTGATTTTAATTCTACCTCTGGGTTATTTGGTTGAGGTGTGGAACTTTGAGGAATGAAAATTTCCTTCATCTTAGATAACAAAGAAGAAGAATTTTCAGGTTGCGGTAAACGAATGGTATTTACAGGTGGAGGTGTGGGTATATTTTGCTGTTGTCTTGGTTGTGGTGTAGAAATAGGTTTATTTATTAAACCCAAAATTTCCCGAAACTCCCGTACAGTTTGCGGACGGTTTTGGGGTTCTAACTCCATACCTTTGAGAATAGCAGCATTTACGCGATCGCTAATTTTAGGATTAAATTTTTCTTTAGGATTAACTAAAGGATAACCACTTTCAGCAAGACTAATAGAAGGAATGGGAACTCTCAGAGTTAACAAAGTGTACAACGTCGCAGCTAAAGCATAAACATCAGTATAATAACCAAAACCTCCCCGTCGTTCATACTGTTCTATGGGTGCATAACCTTCGGTTTTACTCGCAGTCATGCTTCTAATTTTTCCCGGTTGAAACTCTCGCGCTAACCCAAAATCAATTAATACCGCTTCCTTGGTTTTTCGTCGTAGTAAAATATTATTGGGTTTCACATCCCGGTGTAAAAGTCCTCGTTCATGAACGACTTCTAAAGCTTGTCCGATTTGGTCAATGTACCTTAATGCTTCTGTTTCTGACAAGTAGCCATTTTCTGCTGTATATTCTTCTGTATATTTTTCTAAATCTTCACCTTCTATATATTCCATGACTATAGTTTGCAGTCCATTTTCTAGGAAGATGTCGTAAACTTCGACCACATGAGGATGATGACATCTAGCTAATGACAAAGCTTCCTGTCTAAATCTTTTTTGTCTATCTGCAAAGTCTGGTTTTTCCCATTGTTCCCGTTTTAGGGTTTTGATAACTACTAATCTGCTTTCTTCTGTATCTTCTGCAAGATAGGTTTCACCAAAGCCACCCCCACCAATGACTTTTTTAATGATATACTGTCCGTTCTGTAGACTTGTGTTAGGTGTCCAAACTTGCATAATGTCTAAATCAAAGATCCCCGACTTCTATGATAATTGTTGTTGATACATGATAGGTGATAAAAGAAGTCGGGGATCTGAATGTTTGAATCAGGATAACTAGGATTTAAGGATTTACAGGATGTGATTGATAAATTGGTAGTGGGGATTTTTTGATGTGGGTGAAAATAATGATGTTGGAAGTTCAAAAATTTACTATATATGCGCCCACAGATTTCTACTCATAACACAAGTGTACAACAGTATTTTCGGCTTGTCAAGTCTAAAAATTGTGCAAAATTTCAGATCCCCGACTTTACCAATCACCTGTTGAGATTGATGATTAATGTTAACTTTTAGTCAACTCCTGCACTGCATTCTTAGTAATTTCTTGGATGGTTGCTAAATTTGGTGGTAATGTTTCGCTTTCCATCCCTAACCACAAAAGATATTCAATATTACCCGCAGGTCCTGTGATGGGAGAAAAGGTCAAACCTTGATATTTCCATCCTAATTCTAAGGCTGTCTTGAAAACTTGAAAAATGGCATCTGCATGATCTTTTGAATCACGGACTACACCTTTTTTACCAACACGAGATTTACCAACTTCAAACTGTGGTTTGACTAATAAAACTGCTTCCCTTGGTGCTTGGGTTAAACGCCAAATTGCTGGTAAAACTTTGGTTAAAGAAATAAAGGAAACATCAACGACTATTAAATCAGGTAAAGTTGCTCCATCTATATATAATTGTTCTGGTTGCAATTCTCGTAAATTAGTCCGTTCTTTTAAAATTACTCGTTCATCATTTCTGATTTTCCAATCAACTTGTCCATAACCAACATCAATTCCATAAACTTGGGTTGCACCATTTTGTAATAAACAATCTGTAAAACCTCCGGTGGAAATTCCCCCATCTAAACAAATACGTCCATCTGTGGAAATTCCAAAAAATTCTAAGGCTTTAGATAGTTTTTCACCTCCACGAGAAACAAAGCGAGAACGTTGTTTAACTACTATTTGTGCAGTTATATCTACTTCTGTTCCTGGTTTATCTATCAGTTGTTCATTTACTTTCACTTCCCCAGCTTGAATAAACCTTTGTGCTTGCTGACGGGAAGGGAATAAACCCAAATCTACTAATAAAGTATCTAGTCGTTTTTTCATCAATTTTATATTCTATAATTGTTTTTGTTTGCTGTTTTATTGTAAATCTTAAATAATATCATTATAGGCTAATTACTGATAATTGATTTATCAGAATTCAGGTAAGTCGATAAGATCCCCGACTTCTGAGATCAATTTATTATTTATGAACACAATAAATAAAAGAAGTCGGGGATCTGGATATAATATCATTATAGGCTAATTACTGATAATTGATTTCTAATATGATTACAAATATTTTTCTAGCATCTCTCGTAGTTGTTCAAGACGAATAGGTTTAGTAAGAAAATCATTCATTCCTGCTTGTAAACAAGATTCTTTGTCTTTTTCTTCTTCACTGGCTGTCATCGCAATAATAACTGGACGCTCACAAGCTGTCCACTGTTTACAAATCTGGCGTGTTGCTTCTAAACCATCCATTTCTGGCATTTGCATATCCATAAAAACTAAATTATAGGATTGTTTTTGGAGTGCTAATATCGCTTCTTTACCATTATTAACAACATCAGCAGATTGTCCTAATTTTTCCAAAATACGCACAGCAACTTTTTGATTAACAAGGTTATCTTCTGCAATCAGAATTTTTACTTTAGATGAGGCAAGATTCACTGGTTTTGCAGATTTAACTTCAGAATCACTGTAAATATATTTTACTTGTAAAAATTCTGCTATCTTATCAAAAATGATTTGTGATTGTAATGGTTTGCGTACCATATCATCACAACCAGCGGCTTTAATTTCTGCTCGTTCTTCTTCAAATACACTAGCAGTTAAGGCAATAATAATTACTGGTTTATTTTGTTCTTGGCTAAGTTGGCGAATGATTTTAGTAGCTGCATAACCATTAAGTTCCGGCATTCGCATATCCATCCAAATTAGGTGCGGATGCCATTCTTGCCATAATGTTATTGCTTCTTTTCCATCTTTAGCTTCCCGCACTTCAAAACCAATGGGTTGAAGTAGTTTAACTAACAACTGACGATTAGTTTCTATGTCATCAGCAATCATGATTTTATAATGCTTTTGTTCGGGAGCTAAAGCAATAATTTTTGGTGTTGATAATGATGAAGAAACTGCATGAGATAAAACTGGACGGAAGCGAATGGTAAAGTTAAATATACTACCTTTGCCTACAGTGCTTTCTGCTTGAATATTACCCCCCATCAATTGCACAAATTTATGAGTAATAACTAAACCTAAGCCGGTTCCTTGATGGGATGCACGACCGGATTCAGTTTGGACAAAAGGATTAAAAAGATGATGTAATTCTGCTGGAGAAATTCCTGTACCTGTGTCTATAACTGCAAATTTTAGAGCATTTTTGGACGGAGATTCTACTTTAAGAGTAACAGTTCCCTGGTGAGTAAATTTAATGGAATTACTGAGTAAATTCAGGATAATTTGCCGTAATTTCCCCTTATCTGTGCGAATGCAACAGGGTAGATTTGGGGCTAAATCAAAGTGAAGTTTAATACCTTTTTCATTAGCTTTGAGTTGTAGCATTGCTTGCAGGGATGTCAGCATTACTGAAAGGTCAAAATTAGTTTTATTAAATGTCATTTTTCCGGCTTCAATTTTTGACATTTCTAAAACATCATTAATTAAAGAAAGTAAGTGTTCACCACTGGCAATAATAATATCTAAATTCTCTTTTTGTTCAGCGTTGAGAGTCTTGTCTCCCTGCATTAATTGAGTGAATCCTAGAATAGCATTGAGGGGTGTTCTGAGTTCATGACTCATATTCGCTAAAAATTCGCTTTTAGCACGGTTGGCGGTTTCTGCTGCTTTTTTTGCCTGTGCTAAGTCCAATTCTACTTGTTTGCGCTCGGTAACATCTAAAGCTGTTCCGTACCAACAAATATCCCCGTTTTCTCGTCGTTCTGGTTGGGATGTTGCTTGCAGCCATTTTATCTTACCTGAAGGTGTGATGATGCGCCATTCATAACTAAATATTTCTAAGGTATTGGCACTACTTTCAAATGCTTGTAAATAGCCTGGGATATCGTCAGGATGAAATTGTTTGAAAATGATTTTTTCATCCTTGATAATATCCTCAATTTTGACCTCATGAATATCTACAATAGCCTGATTTATATATTCAAAGATAGTTGAACCATCAGCACGTAGAAGTAGAGAATAAATGATGCCTGGTGAAGCGGTTGCTAGGTGTTCAAGTTGGGACTGAGAACGTCGTAAAGCATTCTCTATTTGTTTGCGGTTTGTAATATCCCGTACCATGACTAAAACTTCATTTTCATTGAGGGGAGTAATACGAGTTTCTTCATATTGAATTTTTCCCTCAACTTCAATTTGCTGTTCGTAGGTTTGCAGTATACCTGTTTTTAGTGCTGCTTCTAAATAATAAATTCGCTCTTTTGCTCTTTCCGATGGCATGATATCAAAGATATTTTTCCCTTCTCGATTCAGATCAGGATTGATGATTTGAAATTCGTTACCTACAAAGAGATTTATATAATTACCATGGCGATCTAAACGCAGAAGTAAGTCGGGAATTGCAGCAATTAAAGCCCGATTTGTTTCTTCACTCTGACGCAGGGAAGCTTCAATTTTTTTGCGTTCGGTGATATCTTTGACAATAATTATGGCGCATTTATTTTCATTAATTTCAATCACTTCTGCTGAACTTAATAGGGTTTTAATTTCTCCTGATTTCATGCGAAAGTTAAATTCCCAGTTATGAATATAACCATCTGTTTGCATGGCTTGGAGATAATGATCACGTTCTTGAATATTGATCCAGAAGTTAAGTTCTATGGAAGTTTTACCAATGATTTCATCACGGCTATATTCTGAAACTTCCAGGAAGCTTTGATTTACTTCTAAATAGCGTCCTTCTGTTAAAGTTGCGATCGCTATTGGGTCAGGACTATTACCAAAAAGTGTACTAAATTTGGTTTGTGATTCATCTAAGGTAACTGCTAAAGTAGCAAAAGCTTGGCGCAATTGCTCAGACATTTGGTTAAAGGATTTTGCTAACTTTGATAATTCTTGAATTGGCAAATTTTCAGGGAGCTTTTGGTTAAGATTTCCCCCGGCTATGGCCTCACTCATCATCATTAAATTTCGCAGAGGTTGGCTAATCCAATTAGACATCATGGTTGCTAATGCGATCGCCCCCAATAATTCTCCCACACATAATATAATTGTTGTGCGACGATTAGTATTAATCTCCGCCATAAAATCATTCTCTGGGACAACCGTTACTACCAACCAATCTAAACCATACTCATCTTGATAAGGTAGAACTCTGACAAGTTCCCGGTTTCCTTTTTCAGAAAAAATTAGTTTTTGTGGGTTTTTAATTTCTCCAAGATTACCAATTTTTCGCTTCAGTTCATTTACTGTCTTTTGCGTCAATGGGTTTTTACTATCTGAAGCTGCTAGGCGAATAAATTTTTTATTAATATGATTGTACGGCTTTTCTAAAGTAGAGCTTGCTACTAAATCTCCAGACTTTTCTATAATAAAAATCTGCCCATTGGGAGAAGGTTTTAAATCCTTTAAAAAATTACTGATATTCTCCAATGTTAAATGAGTAGATAACATAGCTTGTAGATTTCCCTTACTATTATATAGGGGAGTGCTAATAGCAATAGCTGCGGCTGGATAACTAGCCCAAGGATAAATTGGAGTCCAAACTGATTTTTTGGCAACTTTGCCTATTTGATACCAAGGACGCTGACGAGAATCTAAATTTCTCACCAAAAATATTTTCTGGGGATTTCCTTGGTTATCTACTTCATAAGCCGTATTCTTTTTACCTTCTACACCCTTCTGAATTATTAAAAAATACTGCCCTATTTCTCTTGCATAACCTAAAGAATTTCCTTTTTCATCACCGGAAATAATCAAATTCACAGAATCAAAAAGTTTGATTTGTTCCCAGAATTGATTTTTAACTTGGTTAAGGTTTTCTATATTTAATTGACCTAATTTAACTGCATTCAAATTGAGTTGATTAATCAGATGTGGAGTTTTTAAATATTCTTGGAGACGTGTGTTAACTTGGTCATTGGTACGTTCAATCACCTGAACTGCCAACTGTTCTACTGCCTGTTGTCCGCTTGTAAAGGATAGATACCCCGTCACACTTACTGCTACCACAATCAGCAACACAAAGGGAACTACCAATAGTAGTTTGAGGGGAATGTTCTGAAAACTTTGAATAAATTTAGACCAGCGGTAAAGTAAGCGCATTGGAGGAGGTAATCAGAATTACCAAAAACAAGATCAGTAATATCTTTGGGGTTAGACCTCTACATCATGTCGAGCAAAGGTTATTTCCATTTTCCCAGATTTTACAATCACGTAACTGTGTTTTTCATCCATAACATCATTTGTTATTATGTGATCCGTTGAATACTGATTAGTTGAAAATCAATAGGTAATAAAAAATCTTGACCCTTTAAAGTTTTCCTCAACCTCCGAATAAATTACAGAATCTTTAGTGAGTAAGTAGCCATTATGAACTGCGTACATCAGGAGAAATGGTTACTTAGTATTGCGATCTGTTATTGATAGTTATGTGATGATGAAGATGAGAAATTGAAAACTCCGTACTATCAAATTCATAACACGAAGTTGCCAAAAAATTATCTTGAATTTGTAAATTTTAGCTCACCGTAATTACTACACCCACACTCTCATTACCTAACCTATCGACTGCACATACAGCATAAGTTCCCGATAGTACAGTTGCAAAGGTAGTACCAGCAGACAAAATGCGCTGAATTATCCAATTATCTCCACTTTGACGGTAAAGTGTCCAAGAACGCACAGGTTTATCATCTCCTCGTTCCCAATTTAGTCTACCATTTTCAAATTTAAGTTCTTTGGGGGGAGATGAGGGTGTTTGACTTTGCCAGGACATAGTAGGAACTATAGCTGGACTGGGATAATAGGCTTGTTTAAATTGGTCAGCAATACCTTGGCGGTTGTCTTTAATAGAACTCATACTAAAAAAGATATTTCCCAAGGAAAGATTGGTGGCTAAGTTGCGAGAAATCTGAATCTGTTTACCAATTTCTGTATTTTTCCAGGCTTTACCATCCAGTTGTCCGATATTATTGCCAGCGTAAATATGTCTTTGTTTGCTATTAGCTTGAGTCCACCATTTAAGTAAGGCTTCATAACTCTGTTGGGTTTGGTCAGTACGCCAATAAAGTTGGGGGGCTAAATAATCTATCCAACCTTGCTGTAACCATTTTTTAGAGTCAGCATAAAGCACACTATAAGCATCCAAACCAATAATTCCTGCTGGTTGTCCAGGGCGATAAATACCAAAGGGACTAATGCCAAATTTAACATGAGATTTGGTTTTTTTAATTCCTTCAGATAAACGCAATACCATTTGATTGACGTTTTCCCGTCGCCAATCTTCTAGGCTTAGTTTACCGCCATTTGCTTTGTAAGCTGCGTAGGTTTTTTGATCAGGGAAAGATTGACCAGATATGGGATAAGGGTAAAAATAATCATCTAGATGAATGCCATCTAAATCGTAACGGCTAACAACATCAATAATGACATTATAAGCTCGATCTTGGACTATTTTTGCACCAGGGTCCATCCATAATTGATTACCCCATTGATAAACAACTTCAGGATTAGTAATAGCTATATGGGGACGGACATTAAAACCACTTTTAGTAGTAGTTTTAGCGCGGTAGGGATTGAACCAGGCATGAAGTTCAATATTGCGTTTATGACATTCAGCGATCGCAAATTCTAAAGGATCATAAAATGGTTCTGGTGCTTTTCCTTGAGTTCCTGTAATCCAAGCACTCCAAGGTTCTAAAACAGAAGCATACAAAGCATCTCCTTCTGGCCGCACCTGTAAAATTAAGGCGTTGAAATTTAAAGATTGTAATTGTTTAATAATTTCTAACAGTTCGGTTTTTTGTTGTTCCACACTCAGCCCCGGTTTGGCAGGCCAATCACTATTCCACACAGTTGTTACCCAAGCCCCCCGGAATTCGCGGTTATGACTTACCTTCACAGTCTTGGGTTCAGTTCCAGATGATGGCGCAACTACAAGATATTCAGAAGCAATTTTCTCTGCTTTTCCCAAAGATACCAAAGCTTGGTATACCATCACAGATACATCAGCACGAGTCGCCGCTACTTTAGGATTAAGAATTTTGATATTGGGATAACTAGCTACCCAACCAACACGAGAGGCGATCGCTACCTGATTTATCGCATAATTAGGAATTGCTACAGCATCTTGATAGATTTCTGTTAATCTACTTACTAAGTCAGGCTGGACTTGATTAGCAATTCCCAAACCATTGACCATGGCCACTAAAACATCACCTCTGGCAATTCTGTCATTAGGCCGGAATGTCCGATCAGGATAACCAACCATAAAACCTGTTTCATAGGCTTTTTGAATTGCCTTTTTTGCCCAGTGGTTTTCAGGAACATCACCAAAAGGCACATATTGCCGCTTGATAGGCAATGTAAAAACTGCGCCAATAATGGCAGCAAATTCCGCACGAGTCACAGAATTATCAGGGCGAAAAGTACCGTTAGGATAGCCATTCAAAATCCGACGCTGGGCTAAAGCCTGAATAAATAACCGCGCCCAATTATTTTGAATATCGGGAAATGATGTCGAAGTAGATACCATTGTTGATTACTGGTAGATGAACATCTACTGTTAATTTAACAACAAGAGGAGGTAGCTTGCCGCAGACATCCGACTTTATTGTTATTTCATGTAGTATAATATACTTAAAAATCCTCTAGTCTGACTACAGAAAGCTTGCATATTTATAAGTTTCATAGACATCTCCGAAAAAGGCGTAGGGACAATTCATGAATTGTCCCTACAAAGGGTTTGAGATCACGCATATTTAATTTTCACCAGATATCTAATATTTAAATTAGATATTTAATCAAAGGTAAAAAGAGGAAACCACCAATCACACAGACAACAACCACAAAAAACACTTTCCAGCCTGGGTCTAATATATTACCCATAGCTAGTAAAGTCAAGAAAACCAGATTGAGAGCAAAACTTAAAAAAACAATTGGTGCAGGAAACAAATTTTGCTTATTCTTTTCTTTAATTTCTTTTATTCTCTGCAAAATTTCCTGCGTATGTTTTGGTCTGTCTCGTGGTTTATACTCTATTAAATCATCAATTAAATCTTTAAATTCTTCGGCAATTTCTGTAGCTTCACCTCGCCATAATAACCTTGAAGTTCTTGGTTCTATTTGCAAGTTTCCATTTCCAGGATAAATGCCTGTTAATAAATGAACAAAAGTACGACCTAAAGAAAAGAAATCAGATTTATTATTTACCTTATTTCCATCTTTTTGCTCAGGTGAACAATAACCAGGTGTGCCAATTTTTGTACCGGGAATAGTTTGCTTTTGAGTTTTTTGAGTAGTTTCTTTAACAATCCCAAAATCAATTAATACTAATTGACCATCAGGTTTTAACATAATGTTATCTGGCTTAATATCCCGATGTAAATAGTTCTGACTATGTACATGATCTAAAATATCAATCAATTGTTTTAACCATTCAATAGCTTGTGTTGTATTAGTAATTTTTTGATTTTGTTTTAGCCATTCACCTAAATCCTGTCCAGGGATTTTCTCCATTACTAAACCATGTAAAATTTCCTGGGTGTGAATACAGCGAAATGTGACATAACCATCCGCTCTAACCTTGGGAATTCCCGGATGATTTAATTTTTTCAAGACATCATATTCTTGTTCAAAAAGTTCCAGCACTTTCGGATTACCAAAATTACTGATCCTTAAAACCTTAATGACTTTATGATCACCAATTAACCTATCTTCTACCTCAAAAGTTTTACCAAAATTCCCATCTCCTAGTTCTTGAAGAACATGATAACGATTGTTGATAACATCTCCTGGTTCGATCATAATTTGCTCCCTGAAATTAATAAAATATTGGTTTATTTTGATAAATTCTCATCTTCTAAACACTTTAAATTAGATAAATTATAATTAATCGGTACAAACATAACCTCATACTCAGAACATTTAGGAGGTACAGATACAACACGGACTATTTGAGAAATATTTTCTTTCCTATCTCCATAGTCATCAAAAGAAATAGTCCCCGAAGCTCCTTCTTTAACCTGTAAATTAGTTAATTGCTGCTGTATATCCAATCTTTGTTTTTGCAAAGAATTATTTATAGATACATTTTCTAGAGCTTTTGTCAACACCAAAGTAGCATCATAGGACATCGCAGTTCCATCATCTATCATACCTGTTCCCCAAAGGTTGATAGCTTGCTCAATAACCTTGGGATTAGGACTCGTTAAACGATGCCAAGTGATGACTATTGAAAGTTTTCTGTTACTAAGTTTTTTATTGAGTATTCTTTCGTTATATAAAACCCCTTGTCCTCCTATTGGTAGTTGATCTTGATTCTCATCAATCAGTCTTAAAGTATTATTCAACGAGTTAGGATTAATCCCACCATCGGGAAGCAGAATAAGCACTTTAGCACCTTCTTTTTTAACCTCAGTTAATATTTTACTAGGAATAAAATTAGATATAGATATATCTCTTTCAATTATTTTATTCGCACCCAATTGGTTACGGAATTCTTCAAAAGCAGATTTACTAAAAGTGCTATTTTCGTTGTAAAAAACAGCTACTTTTTCTCCATTAGCTAAATTAGATAATTGCAATTGCTGAATTAAAATAGGAGTCTGAAGCCTAACACTCGGATTAGTCAGAAATAAAAAATTTTCTGGAAATTGCTGACCGTTTAAAATAGCTTCTCTAAGAGCCGTAGCCGGAGACATAACTACCACTTTATTCTTTTGATAAACAGGTAAAGCTTCTTTAGTTAGTTCAGATGTATAATGTCCAATAACTGCAACTACGTCCTTTTTAGAGAGAAGACGTTCAGCTAATTGATGGACTGTCCTAGAATCATTAGAATCATTAGAATCATTAGCATCGTTAACAATGAGAATTTTTAGACCTGGATGTTGAGGATTTTCGTTAAATTCTTCCTGAACTTGTGCAACACCTCTTAAGAGACTTTCTGCTCTATCTTGACGATCCCGATTAATAGGAACAAAAATAGCAATAGTGTAACTTTTTTTTCCGTTAATTTTCTCCTGTTGCATTAATTCGGCATTATTGAGGTAGATCAAAAATTCCGGTTTATTTTGATTTTCCTTGTTTTCATTTCTCTTTTGAGTAAAATAATCAACAGCTTTTTGCCAGTTACCTGGATGAAAATCTGAAAATTTCTCTTGTGTAAATAAACTTTCTTCACCACAGGATAAATTGTCATTTATTTCAAAATTTTTACACCAAGTATTAGAAAAATAATGATCATATAACCTGATAAATAAATTATCTTGAGGGGATACAATAATCCAATATCCCCAGACAGTAAAACTCAATATCAAGATCAAACATGATATTTTAGCCCTGATGGGGTATTTACGAAATTTTCTACGGAATTGTTTCATGTAATCAACCTTGAAAATAAGTTAGTTATAACGTCTTTTAATATATTTTTTAATTAAAGGATTCAGAACCCAAAGAATTTTATCTCCTGCTAATATATCAGCTTGTTCAATCAAACGAAGTTGCCATAAATGACCTATAGCTTGACCAATTTCTCCCTTAGAGGGGAAAAATTGAGCTATTTGAGAAATTAATAGTGGTTCTGTAGCTATTGCTAATTTTTGCATAATTTGAATTTCTAAGCTTTTCAAATAAAAAAAAAGTTTATCAAGTAATCCCATCATCACATCAGGTATATAAATTGTTCCTTCCAGAAATTCATAAATTTGTCCATTATGAATATTTTTAATTGGTTCAGAAGCAAGAATTAAGGCTAATGGATGTCCTTTGTAGATTTCAATTAGTTGTTCTATTCCTGGATTTACAAGTCCCAACTCTGTCAATAAGGTTTTAGCATCTTGATATTCTAAACCGCATAATGAAAGTTGCTGAATATTTCTTCTATGTCCAAATCTATCTATTACTCCAGGTTTTTTTATACTGATAAATACCAAACAACTTTTATGTGCTGATTCCCCAATTCTTCTTAAGAATCTCTCATATTGATATTTTTGTTCATTGTCTAATGATTCACCATTTGTCATCACACATTCCCATTGATCAAATATCAACAAACAACGATGATCTGTTAAGAAACTAATCAGGTTTGTCGTTCTCCGATCTATAGCTATTTCTGAACTACTGGATGAAAAATAGCATTCGATATCAGTTAAAATTTCTGCCAAGGAAGGGGAATATTCAATACTCTTCCAAATAACATAATCAAAATCATTTTTAACTTTTTCAACTAACTCTCTCACAAGCGCAGATTTGCCAATCCCATTTATCCCCAAAACACCTACCACACGACAGCTTTCAGTAACTACCCATTTTTGTAAATCAGACAGTTCTTTTTCTCGTCCGTAGAAATCACTTACATCTGGTGCTTCCCGCAAATTTATATGTAAATTTATCTCTGAGAGATGCTTAGTGTTTGCTTCTCTTACAGGTTCTTTCGTTTCTTTTAAAAGTTCGTCTAGCACTAATCGGCAATTCTTTTTATTTACATCTGTTCCTATGATTTCACTCAGTTTCTTGAATAATTTCGGACCTTTAATAATCATGATAGTACCGGGAGCATAACTTGGAATTTTCATCTGTTTGTATGGTTCATCTTTCAGAGAATATTCCAGAATCGCTTCTTCACAAGGATCTAAATCTATTTCTATTTCTTTTTCCCGCTTTACCCAATCTTTAAATAGTTGGATTAACTCTTTCGCATCCATAGTCTAGTTTCCTCTCAAGCTCGTATCCTGGATTGTATCTTAATTTGCACTAACTTTATTAACTTTATTAGTTTTATTAGGCTTAAATACTGATAATTAGTTAGTGATGACGATTACATATAATGATGAGATACTTTTTTGTGTAAGGGCAAAAAAGAGGTTTATATGGCTAGTCAATACTCATTCAGGGTTAATATTGCGGATCAAGTAATTTCACTGACAGAATTTGTGAACATCAATAGACAAGACGATAACTTGCGGTTCATATCATTACAATCACCGCAAATACAAAATATTTTATTTACACAGAGTTATCAAGGAGGGGATGACGATGATAGTCCAATCGTCCCACCCAACTAATTGATCAAATATGGCTTTTCCAAAACTCTCAAGAAAGCAAGATCATGGTTTGTGCAGATGAAAGTTTCTGTTATCAATATCTATATTTATTAATAGTAGATGCACTTTCATCTGATATAAATCAGTTGGCTTGAGAATTAAGAACTCTAACTGCTTCCAGTTTCCAAACTTCTAACTCTGGTAATTTCCAACGAACTGTTTTAACCTGCTGATCATCGGAGTAAAATTTGAGAAAATTTCGCCATGATTCTTTCGCACCTTCCATATCTCCTTGTGCTGCTTGAACTTGCGCTAATAAGCAATAAGCCGGAGCATAATTATTTTCTAATTCCAAACAGATAAGTAAATGTTTTTTGGCTGATTGATAAAAATTTTGCTGAAAATATGCCCAAGCAAGATTTTTGTGTAGTGTGACTGTAACTGTATTATCTTTCACCCTTGATAAAATTGGTTCAATCATTTTTACCGCATCTGCACTATTTCCTTGGAGAATTTGCAACCGAGCTAAGTTATTAACAGCAGCATCAGCAGCACGATTTTGATATCTAATTGCAATTTGATAGTGATAAAAAGCTCCTTCTAAATTATCTAATTTTTCATAAGCTGATCCTAGATTATAGTGAGCAGAGCCATAGCTTGGGTTAAATTCAACTGCTAATTCTAGATAAGATGCAGCAGTTGTAAAATCACTATTGAGATAGCTTTTATGTCCTATTTGATTGAAGGATTTAGCAATTTGTTTTCTTTCTTGTTCATTTAAGGTAAGACGATTTATCAATCGCTTCAAATCTTCTGATTTAGGCTGATTAACTGATAGTAAATGCAAAATAGATTCGGTAATTCTTTCATTGTCTTCATCTCCTGTTTCTACTAGTTCTTTTGTAAATTTAGATTGAGGATTAGTTAATAGCTCCGGTTTATATTTAGCAAATAAGGCAACTAAATCTGAGCGTTTGTAACGACGAATGTCAGCAGGTTCATTATTGAGACCAAATTCGTAACATATTCTTTCAATATATTTTCTGACAGATGCTTCTCCAATGTTCATGGCTGCCGCTATCTCCCCATCTGTTTCACCCGCTAGTATTTTTTGCAACACTGTTTTGCGTCGATCTGTCAGCTTTTCAAATATGTGGTCAAACTCTTGTTGATTCATTCTTAGTTTTGCTTGCATGGGTAATTGTTAAATTCACGGTTGTGACTATTTTACATTAATTTAACATCAATGATTCTCAGTCACGATTACGACTTTGGCTATTGTGACACTCCCGTAAGTGATATGAAAATCTAAATCCCTGTCTTAGGGTTGACACTTGTCAGTAAATATGTCACATTCATGATTAAATTTATGTCACAAAAATAAAACTTGGTGACATAAAAGATGGAAATAAACGCTTCCGATGCCGAAGCTGGTGAGATTAAGGGCAGATTTTACTTGTGTCTCTTTAACTCTACCAGATTAGCCATACTGAGATAATTTAGTTTTTCAGGTTGAAATTAAGGTTTATCTACAAATGAAAAAACACTGGTATTATTTCGCTGCTGCAATATTAGCTACTTTATTTACTACCTCTGCTCAAGCAGAGGAAGTTTCTAGGAAAGCGGCTGATCTCATGGCAAAAAGTCCTTTAGTACCTACG